>JAISTB010000006.1 GCA_031272775.1 Fusobacteriaceae bacterium
GCGTAATGCCGCTTGTCCGTTTCGTACTCGATGTGGGCGGTATTGATCGTGATGCCCCGTTCTTTTTCTTCGGGGGCCGCGTCGATGCTGTCAAATTCGACTTTTTTATTGTGCTTGGGATCCTTTTCGGAAAGCACTTTGGAGATCGCCGCCGTCAGCGTCGTCTTTCCGTGGTCGACGTGGCCGATTGTCCCTATGTTTACATGCGGTTTCGTTCTTTCAAATTTCTCTTTTGCCATTTAAAATATCCCTCCTGATTTTTCATCGTCTTTGTTTGATCAAAACAAACTGAATTCCTTATTTCCCGCGCTCTTCCTGGATTGCCTTCTGGATGGAAGCGGGTACCTGCGTATATTCGCAAAATTCCATGGAGTAGGTCGCCCTTCCCTGGGATTTTGACCTGAGGTCCGTGGCGTAACCGAACATTTCCGAAAGGGGTACTTTCGCGTCGATGATCTTGGCGCCGTTTCTGTCAAACATGCCGCCGATCATCCCCCTTCTCGAGTTCAGGTCGCCTATGATGTCGCCCATATATTCGTCGGGCGTCGTCACCTCCACTTTGAAAACCGGTTCCAGAATGGTCGGCTTCGCTTTTTGGGAAGCCTGCTTTACCGCCATGGCGCCGGCGATTTTAAAGGCCATTTCCGAGGAATCCACTTCGTGGAAGGATCCGTCATAGAGCGTCACCTTGATGTCCACAACGGGATATCCCGCCGCGACGCCGCTTTCCAGCGCCTCTTTACATCCTTTTTCCACGGCGGGGATAAATTCCTTGGGAATCACGCCCCCCGTGATCTTGTTGACAAACTCGAAGCCTTTGCCGGGATTCGGCTCCAGGATGATCTTGACATGTCCGTACTGGCCGTGTCCGCCCGTTTGCTTGGCGTATTTGACTTCCTGGTCGGCCGTGCCGGTCACAGTCTCCCTGTAGGCCACCTGGGGCTTTCCCACGGTGGACTCCACGCTGAATTCCCGTTTCATCCGATCGACGATGATCTCGAGATGCAATTCGCCCATCCCTGAGATAATGGTTTGTCCCGTTTCCTCATCGGTTTTGACCTGGAACGTCGGATCTTCTTCGGCCAATTTGGAGAGGGCGATGCCCATCTTCTCCTGGTCGGCCTTGGTCTTGGGCTCCACGGCCACCGAAATAACAGGATCGGGAAATTCCATTTTTTCGAGGACAATCGGCGCGTTTTCCGCGCAGAGCGTGTCCCCCGTCGTCGTATCCTTGAGTCCTACGGCCGCCGCGATATCCCCGCAGTAGACCGCGTCAATCTCTTCTCTTTTGTTCGCGTGCATCTGCAAAATTCTGCCGAGCCGCTCTTTTTTGTTCTTGGTGGAATTGAGGATATAAGAACCCTTTTCCACGACGCCCGAATATACCCGGAAGAACGTCAGCTTCCCCACAAAGGGGTCTGTCATGACCTTAAAGGCCAGCGCCGCGAAAGGAGCGTCGTCGGACATTTCCCGGTCCACTTCTTTCGTCGGGTCCTTCATGTCGGTCCCCTGTACCATGGCCACATCCGTGGGCGCGGGCATATAGTCGATGATGGCGTCCAACAGATTTTGGACTCCCTTGTTCTTGAAGGCTGTTCCGCAAGTTACGGGCACGACGATATTTTCCGTCGTTGCCTTGCGCAATACCCGCTTCAATTCCTCTTCCGAGATTTCCTCTCCGCCGAAGAATTTTTCCATGAGACCGTCGTCGTTTTCCACAATGGCCTCAACCATGACCTGTCTGGCATCGTTGGCCTTTTCCAGCAGTTCTTCCCGGATTTCCTGAACTTCGTATTTTTGCCCCTGATCAGACTCCGCGGGCCATATGTTCTCCTTCATCGTAATGAGATCGATGACCCCTTCAAAATTGTCTTCGGAACCGATCGGTATCTGGATGGGAACAGGGACAGCGCCTAATTTCTCTTTGATATCATTGACACACATATCAAAGTCTGCCCCGATTCTGTCCATCTTGTTGAAGAAGGCGATACGGGGGACACGATATTTGTCGGCCTGCCGCCATACGGTTTCCGACTGGGGCTGAACGCCGTCTACCGCAGAGAATACCGCGACCGCTCCGTCTAAAACCCGCAAGGATCGCTCTACCTCAACCGTAAAGTCCACGTGCCCTGGTGTGTCTATTATATTGATTCTATGACCTTTCCAGAAACAGGTCGTCGCAGCCGACGTGATCGTAATGCCACGTTCCTGCTCCTGCTCCATCCAGTCCATGGTCGCCTCGCCGTCATGCACCTCGCCGATCTTGTGTTCCTTACCCGTGTAAAACAGGATTCTCTCGGTAATGGTGGTCTTTCCGGCGTCGATATGGGCCATGATCCCCACGTTTCTGGTCTTGTCCAAAGAAACTTTTCTAGCCATTAACTATTTTCTCCTCCTGCATCTTACTTTGCCTGACTATATTCGATAATGTGCGAACGCGCGGTTGGCCTCCGCCATTTTATAGGTGTCGTCTTTTTTCTTGATTGTCGCCCCTTCGTTATTCGCCGCGGCGATCAATTCGGCGGCCAGTTTTTCGATCATACCGTATTCTTTCCGCTGCCGCGTGTACAGGGTCAGCCAGCGGATTGCCAGCGTCTGCTGCCGTTCGGGTCTGACTTCCACGGGTACCTGGTATGTGGCGCCCCCGATTCTTCTGGAACGAACTTCCAGCTGGGGTTTGATGTTGTCCAGGGCCTGCTTGAAGATATCGTAGCCTTCCTGTCCCGTCTTTGTCTTGATCAGGTCCATGGCCTGGTAAAATATCCCTTCCGCGATGGATTTTTTGCCCTTCAGCATGATGGAATTGATGACCTTGGTGACAACTTTGTCGCCGTATCTGGAATCCGGTAATACATCTCTTTTTACTGCTGCTCTTCTTCTTGACATTTCTTTTTCTTCACCTCCCTGCTGTCTTTATTTCTTTTCTTTCTTGGCCCCGTATTTGGACCGGCTCTGTTCTCTCTTGGCAACTCCCGCGGTGTCCAGCGCTCCCCGGATGATCTTGTAGCGGATACCCGGCAGGTCTTTCGTTCTGCCGCCTCTTACGAGTACGATGGAATGTTCCTGCAGATTGTGCCCTTCCCCCGGAATATAGCATGTGACTTCCAGGCCGTTGGTCAATTTTACCCTCGCGACTTTGCGCAAAGCGGAATTAGGCTTTTTGGGGGTTGTGGTGTATACGCGGACGCATACGCCCCGTCTTTGTGGATTGCCCTGTAATGCAGGAGACTTTTTCTTGTCTTGCAATACTTCTCTTCCACTTTTTATTAACTGGCTTAAAGTAGGCATTTTACCCTCCCTTCATTAGTAGTAGTACAAAAAAACTGATATTTTGGACCTTTATTATTATAAAGGAATTCCCGCCAAAAGTCAATCTTTATTTTTCATTCCCCTTTTCTTTTTTCCGGAAAAAGGGCGGATCCGCTCCGCCCTTCGCCCCTGTCCCGCTCATTTTGTCTTATTTTTCGGAAATGCTCGCGACGCCCGGCAGTTCCTTTCCCTCAAGGTATTCGAGGGAAGCGCCGCCTCCTGTGGAGATATGGGTAAATTTGTCCTCATAGCCGAGACTTGTGGCCGCAGCCGCGGAATCTCCGCCGCCGATAATCGTGACGGCGTCTTTCAGGTCGGCGATGGCCTCACAGACGCCGATGGTCCCTTTGGCGAAGTTGGGCATTTCGAATACGCCCATGGGGCCGTTCCAGACGACGGTTTTCGCTTTGGCGATCTCCGCCCCGAAGAGGGCAATCGTCGCGGGTCCGATGTCAAGGCCCATTTTGTCCGCCGGGATGGCGTCTACCGATACGGTCTCGGCCGGGGAATCGTTTTTGAATTCCGCCGCGACGACGGTATCCACAGGCAGCAACAGTTTTCCGCCCGATTTGGCCAGCAGGCTTTTGGCGAGCTCCACCTTGTCTTCCTCCACCCGGGATTTGCCGATTCCCTTGCCTTGGGCTTTGAGGAACGTAAACATCATGGCGCCGCCCACGAGAACCTTGTCGGCCTTCACGAGGAGATTTTCAATGACCCCGATCTTGTCGGAAACCTTGGCGCCGCCCAGAATGGCAACCAAAGGCCTTTTGGGGGCGTTTACGGCGTCGCCTATAAATTTTATCTCTTTTTCCATCAAAAATCCGGCCACGGCCAATCCCGCTCCGATATTCTGCGAAATCCCCACATTGGAGGCGTGGGCCCGGTGGGCGGTCCCGAAGGCGTCGTTGACGAAGACGTCCCCGAGGGAAGCCCAGTATTTTCCCAGCTCCGGATTATTTTTCGATTCTTTTTTGCCTTCGATATCCTCAAAACGCGTATTCTCAAACATCAGAACCTCGCCGGCTTTGAGGGCGGCGACCGCCGATTCGAGGGCTTTCCCCCGGGTTTCGGGAATAAAGGCGACCGGCTTTCCCAAGAGTTCGGAAAGTCTTTCCGCCGCCGCTTTGAGGGAATTTTCGGCTTTGTCGGCCTCCGATTCCACCCGGCCCAGATGGGAAAAGGCAATGACTTTTCCGCCTTTTTCGAGGGCATAGCGGATTGTCGGCAACGCGGCTTTAATTCTCGTGTCGTCGGTAATCTTCCCGTCTTTCATGGGGACGTTGAAATCGACCCGGATCAGGACTTTTTTTCCTTTCAGATCCACGTCGGCAATGGTTTTTTTCGACATAACAAACCTCCGTCTGTAAAATAGCGGAACATTTTGTTCCGCTATCTATCATTTTCTCTGCTCAACTCTTAACAATTTTCCGCGAAGTATTTGATGGACCGTACCATCTGGCTCGTATAGGAATTTTCGTTGTCATACCAGGCCACGACCTGCACCAGAGCCGTTCCGTCGGGCTGCTTCAGGACCATGGTCTGCGTCGCGTCGTAGATCGAGCCGTATGTGCTCCCGATGACGTCGGACGATACGATTTCTTCGTCATTGTAACCGAAAGACGGGGACTGGGCCGCTTTCATGGCCGCGTGGATCTCGTCCACCGTGACGGCTTTTTCCACATAGGCCACGAGGATCGTCGTGGATCCTGTCGCTACAGGAACCCGCTGGGCCGAGCCGATGAGTTTTTTGTTGAGTTCCGGAATGACGAGACCGATGGCCTTGGCGGCGCCGGTGGAATTGGGAACGATGTTGACGGCGGCTGCCCGGGCTCTGCGGAAATCGCCTTTCCGATGGGGTCCGTCCAATACCATCTGATCGCCCGTATAGGCGTGCACCGTTGTCATGATGCCGCTTTTGATCGTGGCCAGCTTGTTGAGGTTGTAGGCCAGGGGCGCGAGACAGTTGGTCGTGCAGGACGCGCAGCTGATGATCGTATCGCCTTTTTTCAGAATTTTTTCATTGACGCCGAATACGACGGTCGGGAGATCATCCCCGGCGGGCGCGGAAATGACGACTTTCTTCGCGCCGGCTTTGATATGAGCCTCGGATTTGGCCTTGGACGTATAAAAGCCCGTACATTCGAGGACAACGTCCACGCCGATGGCGCCCCAGGGGAGTTTCGCCGCGTCCGCTTCCTTGTAAATCGTGATTTTCTTGCCGGCGACTTCGATATAATCCTCGCCGGAAGTTACCGTATCCGCCAGATCGTATTTTTTCTGGGCCGAGTCATATTTCAGCAAATGAGCCAGCATCTTGGGGTCTGTCAAGTCGTTGATGGCCACGACCTCATACCCTTCAGCCCCGAACATCTGCCGGAAAGCGAGCCGTCCAATTCTTCCGAATCCGTTAATTGCTACTTTTACTGCCATTTTTCATTCCTCCTCAAATACAAATATGAAACGCATCCTTTACTTTATGTACAAAACCTTACCACCCTATATGATACCTCTGATTTTGTCATTTGTCAAATCTGTAGAACGATTATTTTTAAACATTTCCGGGTCATTTTTTTCACAGCGCGCTCATTCCGTTTTCTTCACGTGATCCTTGTTATAGGCCCGGATTTCTTCCAGTTTTCGCTCAAAGATTTCCTCTTCGCTCAGGAGATCCACCTTGATCCCCCGGGTTTCGATGACCCGGATCAGGTCCCCCGCCTTTTCCTTGCGGACGTCTCCCGCCGGGACCTCCAAAATCTCAAACTTGAAGTATTTGTCGTAATATTCGAGCTCCAGCACGTTGCCGACCTTGACTTCGGCCCCCGCCTTGGCCACCCGTCCGTTCAGCCTGGCCTTCCCGCCGTCGATAACAATCTTGGCGATGGGCCTTCTTTTGATGATGCGACTCACTTTCAAGAACTTGTCCAGTCTCATACCGCCTTCCTACAACCCCCTCTGCTTGGCCTCGTTCCAGTAGCGATCCATCGTGGCGAGGTCGGATTTTTCCATGTCGCAGTGCTCCTCCACATAGCGGAAACGCCGCTCAAAGCGCTTGTTTGTCCCGGAGAGGGCGTCGCTGGCGTTGAGCTTCAAAAATCGCGCGAGGTTGACCGTCGCGAACAAGAGATCCCCGATTTCTTCCTGGGTCTGGGGTTTTTCCGCTTTTCTGGCTTCGATTTGCAGCGCCAACTTCACTTCCCGGAGCTCTTCCTCGATCTTGGCGATGACCTCTTCGGCGTGGGACCAGTCAAAGCCCACATGGGCGGCCCGCTTCTGGAGCTTTTCCGCCTTCATGACCGGCGGGAGCGCCTTGGGGATGCCGTCCATGGCCGATTTCCGGTCGGCATGGTTCTCTTCTGTCTTTTTGATCTCTTCCCAGTTTTGCACGACCTCGTCCGAGGTGATGTCCGCCCTTTCCTTGAACACATGAGGATGACGGCGGATCAGCTTTTCCGAGATGTCAAGGATCACGTCCCTGATTGTGAAATCTTTCTTTTCCGCGGAGATCTGCGCCTGGAAAATGATCTGCAGCAAAAGATCCCCCAGTTCCTCCCGCAGGGCCGGACCTCCCTCGTCCATGGCCTCAAGGACTTCATAGGTCTCTTCAACCAGGGGGAATTTCAATGTTTCCAGGGTCTGCTCCCTGTCCCAGGGGCAGCCGTTTTCGCCCCGCAAACGTTCCATGATCGTGATGAGTTCGTCAAATTCTTTCATTGTTTCTTTCTCCTTGCGCACATTTTTCAGGCACTCGCCACTTTCGGACCGGGCTGAGCCTTTTTCTATATTATAGCGCATTTTGGGGGATTTTGAAATAAGATTCTTTGGAAAAGTTTCGGAGCCGGCGCAAAGGTTTCTGCCGGCGCGTGAACGGTCTGGATGGAAAGCCCGCCGGGTGGTGGGATTTTGAAAGCGAATTACGCAATCACGCCTTCTGTCTGTATCCTTGTTCATTTTCCACGGATTTCCGATATTTTTTTGCCTTTTTCAAAGCCTATCGTTATGGAATCGCCTATTGTACCATCCATAAAGTCTACCTTTCGCATGAAAAGCTCTTTTAGCTCTGAATCTTTGTCAAACTTCATCTCCATTGTCTTAACTAAGTGGCCATTAACGGGTTCTGTATAGGTGATTACTTGTTCATGCGATTTTAGATACTCAGCAATCTTTTTCAAATCCCGCACTTCATGATTTCTATTTAGCATTTCTTGAGAAAAATTGAATCTATTATGGACAGTATTGCACTCGTATTTATTTCCATTTTTATACACGAAAATATAATCCGGTTTGTTAAATTCAATTTCTATTAACTTTCCTGTCTCTGAAAATCCAAAAATATCAGTTTCTCTAAAGAAATACTCCGGATTTTTATAGCCTGACATTGTAAATCTAGGTATGTCTGGCTTAATTCTGTAAAAGACGATAAATTCCAATTTTTCTTCGATGAAATATCCTGAAGCACTAATAGGATATTGTCTTTTTTTTGTATATAATATATGATGTCTAGTTTTAGTACCTGCGAAATCAGCGTTTTCTACTGCGTCAAAAATGTCTTCCTGCTTACCATGATCAATGGTTCTAACCATAACAATTTTGTATTTTTTCTTATTGTGTTCAATTCCTCCGCCTTCTGATTCTTCAATGGCAATTACCCGTTCGACATTTTTCTCAGACCGACCACATATAATTCTCTTTTTTTGCGGTACAACATCTTTAATCTTGAATTTAACTTTATTGATAAAAACACTCCCAGAAGATGCTATTGACCAAAAGAAAAAAATAATTAACAACGGAAGTATTTTCATTCATGCCCCCTTTTTTAGCAGCAGTGGCGCGATTTCAACTAATCTGATTGATTTGGTATTTTACCCACCCGCCGATCTCAATCTATTAAGTTCACATTATTGATATACCAAATAAACAACGCGTTTTGAATTGATTTGTGGTATAATATGGTCATGGAAAATGAACTTAAGACTAACGCGGTTCGACTGAGCCAAGAACAGCAATACGAGCTTCGCAAGAGCATAATCCGCTTATCGAAATCAGGGAAGAAAAATCCAGAAATAGCGGAAATCTTAGATGTCAGCTTGCGGCACGTCCAAAGTGTCAAGAAACAATACGACGCTGGCGGTATTGCG
>JAISTB010000007.1 GCA_031272775.1 Fusobacteriaceae bacterium
AGACGAAGCGAATCGAGGCCGGAAACAAGGTTGATCTTACCGCGGGAACGGACATAGCGGGCGTGTTGATTACAGCGGGAACCGACGCGATTCTCGCGGCGGGGAACGATATCGCCAGCGATAGTATCACAGCGGACAATGATGCGGCTCTGACTGCTGACGGCGATATTGAGAGCACGACAGTTACTGCCGGTAATGACGCAACGCTTACTGCGAAGAATGATATCACTTCCGAAAAAGTCGAAGCTACAAAAAAAGTAACACTTGACGGAACGAATATCGTCAGCAAAACAATCAAAGCCGGAACGGATGCGATTCTTCTTGCAAAGAATGATATCACCAGCGATAGCATTACAGCGACCAACAATGCGGCTCTGATAGCGGACAACGATATCAAGAGCACGACAGTTACTGCCGGTAATGACGCAACGCTTACTGCGAAGAATGATATCACTTCCGACAAAGTCGAAGCTACAAAAAAAGTAACACTTGATGGAACGAATATCAACAGCAAGACAATCAAAGCCGGAACGGATGCGATTCTTACCGCAAAGAACGATATTACAAGCGCGACAATCACAGCGGACAACAATGCTGTTCTGACAGCAGACGGCGATATCAAGAGTACCACAATTACGTCCGGCAACGACGCGACGCTTACCGCAAAGAATGATATTACTTCCGACAAAATCGAAGCTACCAAAAAAGTAACATTAGATGGAACGAATATCAACAGCAAGACAATCAAAGCCGGAACGGACGCAGTCCTTACCGCAAAGAACGACATCACAAGCACAACAATCACAGCGACCAACAATGCAGTTCTGACAGCAGACGGCGATATCACAAGCACAACAATTACTGCCGGTAATGACGCAACGCTTACTGCGAAGAACGATATCACTTCCGACAAAGTTGAAGCTACGAAAAAAGTAACACTTGACGGAACGAAAATCGACAGTAAAACTATTAAAGCTGGAACAGATGCAATTCTAACTGCGAAAAACGACATTATTTCTGACATGATTACGGCTACGAAAAAAGTAACACTTGATGGAACGAATATCGACAGCAAAACAATCAAAGCAGGAACGGACGCGAATCTCACCGCAAAGAATGATATCACCGGCGGCAATATCACAGCAGCCCAAGACTCCAATTTGAAGGCCGCTCACGATATTACCGTAAATGCCGTCACAACAGGCCGAGACGCCAACCTGACAGCGAAAAACAATGTGACCGGAAATCTCTTCGACTCAGGCAGAGATGTCAACATCACCGCGGGAGAGGACCTCAGCGCCAAGGATATCGAGGCTGTACGCGACATCAACCTTTCCGCGAAAAACATCCGGATCGGAAGCGCCAAGGCTGGAAAAGACGTAAATGTTGCCGCTCGGAACAATATTGCCTCCGATACCGTCACAACAGGCAACAACGTAACCTTGACAGCACAAAACAATATTACATCAGAAGCGATCAGTGCAGGCCATGACGCAACTCTGACTGCGCAGCACGATATCAATGCAAACACAACCGGCGCGGGAAACGACGCGACCTTGACAGCCCGCAATACGCTGACAGCCGGCAACGTAACCGCCGGGAACGACGCGGAACTCTCGACACAAACGGGCGCCCTGAGCGCAAATACCGTTACGGCAGGAAATGAAGCTGTTGTTACGACCAATAACGGCGACATCAACCTCAATACCTTGACGGCGCAAAACAACGCCCACATCGAGAGCAAAACCTCCGGCGCCATTACGAGCAAAGGAACCCTGACTTCGGCCAAGGAATCCCTGGTTGTCATATCCAACAAAGGCGACATTGACCTGCGGGATATTTACGGCCACAAAGCGGTACAAGTCACCGCCAGAGACGGAAACGTCGTGATCGGAACCGTGAACGGCGAGACGATCATCGTCAGCACCCTGAATCCCGACAAAAAAACCGACATCGACAACATCATTGCCGGGAAAAACGTGATCATCACCAGCGACGACATCTCAGCCGATGACCTCAAACAGCGGCCGGGCTACGACAACGCCCTTGTTTTCACCCCGAGAAACCCCGATCCGACGAAACCCATCAGCAATTTCGAATTGGGCGTCACGATGGTAAATCCCTTCATTGTGGATGAACTGTGGGCGAAAAACGCGCGGATCACCATGAACGGAATCCGTCTGGAGCTGCCGAAACTCAGGATCACCGATACGGGATACTTCAGCAACAGCATGACAACCGTTACGGTCCATGGCGCCGACAAAGCGCCGGATGATTCCGACATCAACCTCTGGAATGACGCCAAAGACAACAACAGATGGGTTATGCTGTTGTTCCGGGAAGGAAAAAACAAAATTTATACGGACGCTGTCCTCCTGCGAAACATGGACTTCTATCACACCTATGCCCAGCGCTTCAGCGCGATTGATCTCATGTTCAAGGGATTGAATGATTTCTATGACGGGCAGAAAATCCGGATGGAAACGCTGATTCCAAGAGGGTATCAGAATTTCTACCAAAAACCCGAAGGAATTGAAGTCAAGATTGATTGGGACGAGTGGGAGAAAAACCTGCAGACCATGATCAAGGCGGGCGATTGATCGAAGGGGCAATCAAAAAACCGGCGCTAACGCGCCGGTTTTTTCTGTTACCCCCTCCCCCTCACTTCTCCGCCAGCATATCGTTGAGTCCCCGAGTCAAGTGATAGCGCATGGCAAGTTCGGCCCCTTCAGCGTCGCCGGCAGCGATAAAATCCGCGATCAGTCGGTGATAAATCAGCGCGTTTTCGTAGGAACGCTTGGATCCCCCGATGTGCGTGGACGTCAGGATCGTATCTTTTACGGCCGCCAGAAGGGAGGGAATCGTAAGTTTGATGACGTCGTTATGGGTCGCCGCGGCGACGGCCCTGTGAAAGGCCTGATCTTCCGCGATAATGGTCTTTTGCTCCCGGATCAGGTGCTCGAGCCGTTTGGCGGAATCGAGAATCGCCTTTTTTTCCTCTTTTGTGCCATTCAAGACGGCCAGCTTTACGCTGGACGGTTCCAGAATGATCCGAAATTCAAACCAGTGTGTGATGAGTTTTTTCTTGTCCTCAAGGTACTTGAGGCCGAAAAGGTCGTCCTTTTTCTTGGGCGAAGACGTCACGAATGTGCCGCTGCCCCGTTTGATCGTGAGGATCCCCTCTACGGCGAGGATCTTGATGGCCTCCCGGAGGCTCGCGCGACTGACGCCCAAAAGCGCCGAAAGTTCGTTTTCATTGGGCAGTTTTTCGTTCAGTTGATATTTTTTTTCCCGGAAGATCATATCGGTGAGCCTGCCCGCGATCACCTGCGATATGGGAATAAATTCTTCTTTCATGGCTTTCTCCCGATCTGATGGGTTTTTTGCTGTCAGACAAATTCTATCAAAATTAATTTTTTTTGTCAAGTCAAACTTGACATTATGGCAAAATTATGCTATATTCTAAAATCATACCTTGTCAGACCAATCTGACTGTCTGTGATAAGGAGGAATATTGACATGAGAAGCGATGAAATGAAAACGGGATCGAAAAAGATTCCGCACCGGTCGCTGTTCAAGGCCCTCGGACTGACCGACGAGGAGATTAAACGCCCCATGATCGGCGTCGTCTCGTCTTTCAACGAGATCATCCCCGGTCACATGTACCTGAACGTCATCGCCGACGCGGTGAAAGACGGGATCCGGATCGCGGGCGGCACGCCTTTTGTCTTTCCGGCCATCGGCGTCTGCGACGGGATCGCCATGGGACACGACGGGATGCATTATTCCCTGATCAGCCGCGAACATATCGCCGATTCGGTGGAAATCATGGCCATGGCCCATCCCTTTGACGCGCTGGTGTTTATCCCCAACTGCGACAAGATCGTGCCGGGCATGCTAATGGCGGCCTTGCGGCTCAACATCCCCAGCATCTTTGTGAGCGGCGGACCCATGCTTCCCGGGAAACTCAAGGGCGGGAAAAAAGTCACGCTCTCCAACGCCTTCGAACTCGTGGGGGCCGTCGGGAAAGCGGGCGTGACGGAAGAAATCGTCAAGGATGTGGAAGACAACGCCTGTCCCGGTTGCGGCTCCTGCGCGGGAATGTACACGGCCAATTCCATGAACTGCATGACGGAAGTCATCGGCATGGGACTCCCCGGAAACGGGACAATTCCCGCCGTTTACGCGGGCAGAACGCGGCTTGCCAAAGAAGCGGGCATGAAAATCATGGAACTTTTGGAAAAGGACATCCGGCCCCTCGATATCGTGACGGAAAAATCCATCCTGAACGCGCTCCACGCGGATATGGCGCTGGGTTGTTCGACAAACACGATCCTTCATCTGCCGGCCATCGCCCACAGTGCGGGCATTGCGGTGGATTTTGAGGAAATCGACCGGATCAGCAAGGAAACGCCCCATCTGGTGAAACTGAGCCCCGCGGGAGAGGATTGTCTCGTGGATCTGGAAGAGGCCGGCGGGATTCCCGCGGTACTGAAAACCCTCGCGGGTTACGGTCTCATTGACGAAAGCGCCCTGACCTGCACCGGAAAGACCGTCGGGGAAAATATCGCCCGAGCCAAAGTCTGGAATCCCGAGGTCATCCGATCCAAAGAGACGGCTTACTCGCCCGACGGCGGACTGGCCATCCTCTGGGGAAATATCGCGCCCGACGGCGCCGTCGTCAAAAAAGGGGCCGTACTCCCGGAAATGCTCGTCCACGAGGGACCCGCCAAAGTCTTTGACAGCGAGGAAGAGAGTATCGACGCCATTTTGCAGGATAAGATTGTCCCCGGAGACGTCATCGTGATCCGCTACGAAGGGCCCAAGGGCGGCCCCGGCATGCGGGAGATGCTCGCCCCCACGGCGGCTCTGACAGGAAAAGGCCTCGACAACAGCGTCGCCCTGATTACGGACGGGAGATTTTCCGGCGCGTCCAAGGGGGCGGCCATCGGTCACATTTCCCCCGAAGCCGCGGCCGGAGGCGTGATCGGCGTCATTAAGAACGGGGATAGGATTTTCATCGATATTCCCCGAAATAAACTTGAACTCAAGATTTCCGGAGAAGAGCTGAACACCCGCCTGGCCGGATTCCATCCGGTCCTGAAGGACCTCCCGGCGGGATACCTGAAACGCTACCGGGATCTCGTCACCAGCGCCAATACCGGCGCGATTTTCAAAGAATAGAAAAATATATAAACTTAATACACATTAACCCATAACGACAAAAACAATTGAATCAGGAGGAGAAAAAAATGAAGAAAAGAACAGCATTGGCAGTATTCATCATGATGATGGTCGTAAGCGCGACCGTATGGGCAAAGACCGTTTTCAAATTCGGCACCACCGTCAACGAGCAGGACAGCTTCCAGATCGCCGCCGTAAAATTCAAAGAACTCGTCGAGGACCGGACAAAGGGCGCCTACGGCATTGAAATCTATCCCAACGCCTCATTGGGCGACGAGAGGACCATGCTCGAAAGTATGCAGATGGGAACGCTGGATATGGGCATCATCACCAGCGGCCCCTTCGTGAATTTTGTGCCGGAAATGGGCGCTCTGGATCTCCCCTTCCTTTTCCCCTCAAACGAGGCGGTCTACAAAGTACTGGACGGCCCCGTGGGCAAAGAGTTGCTGGACAAATTTGAAGCCGTGAACCTCAAGGGTTTGGCCTACGCCGAAAGGGGCTTCCGAAATCTGACGAACAGCGTGCGGCCCGTAAAAAGCGCCAAGGATATCGCGGGACTCAAAGTTCGCGTAATGCAAAATGAAGTCTATATCTCCACGTTTAAATCCATGGACGTAAACGCCGTCCCCATGGCCTGGACCGAAGCCCTGACCGCCTTGCAGCAGCATACGATAGACGGGCAGGAAAATCCGGTCAACGTCATCCATTCCCACAAATTATGGGAATCCCAGAAATATCTGACCATGACGCGCCACGCCTACGCCGCTGCCATCATCACCATGAGCCTTAAAAAATTCAAGTCGCTTCCGCCCGACGTGCAGAAAATTTTCGTCGACGCGGCTCAGGAAGCCGCCGTATATGAGCGCAAATGGACCGCCGACAACGAGGAAGCCCAGCTGGCCGACATCGTTAAAAACGGCATGGAAGTCGTTATGGATCCCGACAACGAATCTTTCAAAAAGGCCGTCGCGCCCACCTATGAAAAATACGGAAAACAGTACAAAGAATTGATCGACAAAATCGAGGCGGCAGCAAAATAAACAACCGTCAGGGAGGGGAAAAGCCTGTGCTTATTTCCGCAATTGAAAAAATCAGTGACAGGATCAACAAAATCTCCGTCGCCCTCTGTGTTTTTCTGCTGGGGGCGCTGACCGTGGTGACCTTCGCGCAGATCGTATGCCGGGTCTTCTTTACGGCGCTCTCCTGGAGCGAGGAAGCGGCGCGGTATCTGCTCGTCTGGGCGACCATGCTGGGCGCCGGTTGCGTGTACAAGGCGGGGAGCCACATTTCCGTGACCGTCGCGCAGGATCTCCTGCCGCCCGTCCTGAAGAAATACGCGAAGCTCCTCGTCCAGCTCCTCTGTATGCTGGTCTTCGCCGTCATCGTCGTTTACGGGGCCCGCTATGTGAAGCTTCTGGGCAGACAAAAATCCTCGGCCTTCAATATGCCCATCAAATACATGTACGCCTCGATTCCCATGGGCGGCGCGATCATGTTTATCCACGCTTTCGTGGACTTTTGGGGGCTTTTGAGCCGCCGGGGAGGTGAGGGCAAATGAGTTGGCTCCTCTTCGGAACCTTCGCGGTCTGTCTCGCGCTGGGGGTGCCCATCGCCTTTTCCATCGCCCTTGCGGCCATCGCCGTCCTCGTCCGGGGCGACGTCGAGCTGCTCGTCGTGATCCAGCGAATGTTTGCCTCGACGGATTCATTCCCCCTGACCGCCGTCCCCTTTTTTATCTTCGCCGGGGATCTTTTGGCCAGAGGGGAAATCAGCAAGCGTCTCGTAGGCTTTTCAGAATCCTTTTTGGGGGGAATCAAAGGTGGCCTTTCGATTGTATCGGTCTTCGCCTCGATGTTTTTCGCGGCCATCTCCGGCTCCGGAGCGGCAACTACGGCCGCCGTGGGGGCGACCTTGATTCCCGAGCTTGAAAAAAGAGGGTATCGGGCCGATTCTTCGGCCGCGTTGATCGCGGCGGCGGGAACGATCGGCGTCGTGATTCCGCCTTCGGTCCCCATGGTCCTCTACGCGGTTGTGGCGGATCAGAGCGTGACGGCCCTTTTCCGGAACGGGTTTCTGCCGGGGATCGCCATGGGCGGCATCCTGATCGCCCTTTCCCTGATCCAGGCCTATAAGTACAACTACGCCGCCGGCGTCAAATTCTCGTTAAACAATGTGCTTACAACGTTTTACCGGTCGATCTGGGGGCTCATCATGCCGCTGATCATCCTGGGCGGCATCTTCTCCGGCTACTTCACGCCTTCGGAAGCGGCCGCCGTGGCCGTTGTCTACGCCCTGCTGGTCTCGTTTTTCGTCTACCGGGACATGAATTTCAAGCTCTTGTATCAGATCATGGCGGGAAGCGCCAAAACCTCGGCCATCATCATGACCATCATCGCCTGCAGCGGCGTGTTCGGCTGGGTTCTGGCCAACTGGAAAATCACGGAACAGATCGCTCAGATGGTCCTTTCCTTTTCGGACAACAAATACGTGATCATGTTTCTGATCGCGGTCACTGTCCTGATCGCGGGCGTTTTTATGGAGACGTCCTCGGCGGTTATTCTGCTGACGCCGGTATTTCTGCCTTTGATGCGCTCACTCAACGTCAATCTCGTCCATTTCGGGATCCTCTTTACGGTGGGGATCGCCATCGGCATGATCACGCCGCCGGTTGCCATCAACCTCTATGTGGCCTCCAGCATTACGGGCATGCCCATAGAGAAAATCTCCAAAGCCGTCGTGATCTATCTTTTGGGCCTGATCGGGGTGTTTTTCCTCGTGGTCTACTTGCCGCTGGCCTTTCCGGGACTGATTTTTTAGGGAAAATCGGGCGTCAGGGATCAAAAAAACCGGCGCGAACCCGCGCCGGTTTTTGTTGCGCCTTGTGATCACGCGGCTTATAGTGTGACGCCGCTTTTGAAAATCGCGATTTCCCGGAAATTGTTCTTTTCATTGCAGACCCGCTCTCCGTTGACGACGCCCACGATGTAGTCAATAAACTCCCGCGTGAGATCCTCCATGGTCAGATCTTCGGTAACAAGCCTGCCCGCGTCAAAATCGATCCAGGCCGGTTTTTTCTCATAGAGTTGGGTATTCGTGGAAATTTTGACCGTGGGCCCGTAGCCGCCGTAGGGATTGCCGAGGCCCGTCGTAAAGAGTACCAACTGGCAGCCCGCGGCAAGCAGCGCCGTTGTCGCCACCAGATCGTTTCCGGGGGCGCTCAGGAGATTAAGGCCTTTCGTTTTCAGCGTTTCCCCGTAGCGCAGGACGTCCGCCACAGGCGATCCGCCCGATTTCTGCGTGCACCCCAGGGATTTGTCCTCAAGACTGGTAATCCCGCCTCTTTTGTTGCCCGGAGAAGGATTTTCGTAGATTTCCTGGCCGTTTTTGAGAAAAAACTCTTTGAAATTATTGATCAGCAGTACGCATTTTTCAAAGGTCGCCCGGTCTTTGCAGCGCTCCATCAAAAGGGTCTCCGCCCCAAACATTTCCGGGACTTCCGTCAGGACCGTGGTCCCCCCCTGTGAGATCACATAATCGGAAAAGAGACCCAGCATGGGATTTGCCGTAATGCCCGAAAATCCGTCGGATCCGCCGCACTCAAGGCCGAAGCTGATCTCTGCGATGGACGCTTTTTCCCTTTTGTCGTTTTTCATTTCCGCATAAAGCTCCAGCAGCAGATTTTTTCCCGCGGCGATCTCATCGCCCGCTTCCTGGGCCACCAGGAATTTCACACGTTTTGGATCATAATCCCCAAGGGTTTTGACAAACTCAGCCATCTGGTTGTTCTCGCAGCCGAGCCCCAGCACCAGGACCCCGCCCGCGTTGGGGTGCTTTACGGTATCCTGGAGGATCGTCCTTGTGTTGGCGTGGTCTTCCCCCAGCTGAGAGCAGCCGTAATTGTGGGTCAGGACATTGACCCCGTCTATGGACAAGGGCCCCGCCTCCCGCAAAAACGCCTCCATAATCCGCTGTCCGATGGCGTTGACGCAGCCCACCGTGGGAATGATCCAGAGTTCGTTACGGATGCCCGCGCCGCCGTTTTTCCTGCGGTAAATATTGACCTCCCGCGGCGCGTCGGTAAAAAGATGTTCCGCGAATTTCGGCCTGTATTCGTAGGTTTGCGTGTCTTTAAGATTGGTTTTCACGTTGTGGGTATGGACCCAGCCGCCTTTGACAATAGCGGTTGTGGCGTGCCCGATGGGAAAGCCGTATTTGATTACCTGCCGTCCCTCGGCGATATCCCGCAAAGCGATTTTATGCCTTCGGGGAATATCTTCGGTCAGCGTCAGCGTTTCGTTTCCGAAGGAGATCCGTTCCCCCGCTTTGAAATCCCGCAGGGCGATGATCACATTATCCGTCGGATGGAGTTGAATCAGTTCTTTCATGGCAATATTCCTCCCGGCGGGAACCTCAGATTTCCCGCAGCGCCTGTTTCACGCCCTCCGTATCTATTTTTCCGAGATATCCGGCCACGGCTTCCGTAAAGCCCGGGATCGTATTCAAGTCCAGTTCCCAGTGCTCTTTGAGGCCCAGGACGGTTTCCGCGATCTTGCGATAGTCCTTCGTTTTCCAGAGCTCTCCGTAGAGGTCCAGAAATACCTTATCGTCCTTCAAGGGAATCGGATCCCCGTTTTCCCGGACGCCTTTATAGAAGCGAATCAGGGCCGCCAGCGCGAAGGCCAGCCTTTTGGGGACTTTTCCGGTCCGTTTTTGCGTCTCCAGCACCTGGGGCAGGATCCTTGTCTTGTATTTGGACATGGAATTGAGGGAAATGTCGATCAGCATATGCTTGATATAGGGATTCCGGAAGCGCCTTACGACGTCTTCCTTGAAGCCGTTGAGCTCCCCCTTGTCCATATCGATGGCGGGGATGATCTCGTCGTTGACGGCGGCAAGGACAAATTCACGGATCTCATCATTTTCCATGGCCTCCCGCACCGTATCGATGCCGTAGAGATAGGCGACCGGCACCATGGCCGTGTGGGATCCGTTCAAAATCCCCACTTTTCTTAGTTTATAGGGCTTCAGATCGTCGACGATGACGATATTGAGCGAAACCTTGTCCAGACGCAGTTCCTTCGTCAGGATGTCCTTGGGTCCCTGGATCACGTAGAGGTAAAAATACTCCGAGGTCGTCATAAAGGCGTCGTGATAGCCCAGCTCCTTTTCGAGCTCGTCTTTTTCCGCCCGGGGATAGCCGGTCACGATGCGGTCCACCAGAGTCGAGCACAAGATATTGGCCTCTTCGAGCCATTTTTTGAATTCGTCGCCCAATTTCCAGAGATCGGCGTAGAGGAGGACGATCCTTTTGAGCTCGACGCCGTTGTAGTCGATGAGCTCGCAGGGGAGCAGGATGAAGCCCTTGTCCTTTGCGCCCGCGAAGGCCTTGAAGCGCTCGTGCAAAAGACGCGTCAATTTGGCGGGATAGGTGGCGGGCGGCGCGTCGTCATACTTGTCCTTGTCGCTCCAGGCGATTCCCGCCTCCGTCGTATTGGAGAAGATAAAGCGGAAATCCGGATTATGCGCCAGTTTCAGGTATTCGTCGTATTGCTTGTAAACGGGGATCTCACGGTTGACCGAGGAGATGATCCGGTAGTCTTTGACCGCTTCCCCCGCCTCGTTGATGCCGCGGACAATGGATGTGTAAAGCCCGTCCTGGGTGTCGAGCAGCGGCTGGGGCGTATCGATCGGTCGCACGACGACGACGCCCGCGTTCAGACCCGCTTTTTTGTTGAGGATATCGATTTGCCAGTCAATGAAGCTCCGCAGGAAATTCCCCTCCCCGAATTGGATGATCTTTTCCGGGTACTTGGGCAGATTCAGTTTTTCGCGGTTCAGTTCCATGGTGTTCCCTCCTTTTATCAAATGGACATTCAGATCGTCAGTCGGAAAATTTGATCAAGATCTTGAACTTGCTGCCGTCGTTGTGGACAAGGGTATCGAAGGCCTTTATGCTGTCTTCCACGGGAAATACGTCGCTGATGATCGGATCAATCACGACCTTTCCCGAAGACACGAGATCAATCAGTTCCTCAAAGTCCTTTTTCAGGGAATTGCGCGAGCCGTAGACATTGAGCTCTTTTTTGAGGAGGATAGAATGATTGAACGTCACTTCCTTCTTGCCGTTGCCGATAAGGATAATGTCGGCCCCGGTGGCCGCCTGTTCGATGCAGTTGAGAAATGTGGCGCCCTGACCCACGGCCTCGACGCAGACATCAAAGCCGTTGCCGCCGGTAATGGCCTTCGCCCGCTCCGTGAGATCTTCCCTCGAGACGTCGATGGTCCCGTCGATTCCGAATTTGAGCGCGTTTTCAAGACGCTTCGCGAAGACGTCGGCAATATGGACCTCGGCCCCCTTGAGTTTTGCCGAAATGGCGGCGAAGACGCCGATGGCCCCCGCCCCGATCACCAGCGCCTTGTGTCCGGGCTTCACACGGCCGCGGCTCAGCGCGTGGTAGCCGATGGAGAAGGGCTCGATCAGCGCCAGCGTCCTGGGGGAAAGCCCCTTTCCGGGGTAAATGCGCTCAATGGGCATGGCCACGTACTCGCAAAAGGATCCGTCCCGTTGTACGCCCATGGTTTCGTTGGTCACGCAGGCGTTGAGGATCCCCCGCCGACAGGCGTAGCAGCTCCCGCAGTTGAAATAGGGGTTGGCCGTCACGATGTCGCCAACGCGCAGCCCCCTGTCGTTTTCCCCGATTTCCGCGATTTCCGCCGAAAACTCGTGTCCGGGAATCCGCGGATAGGTCGTAAAGGGTTGGTTTCCCGTAAACGTCGCGAGATCGGAGCCGCAAATCCCGCAATATTTTATTTTGAGCAAGGCCTCGCCCGCTTTGGGGACCGGCTTCGGCAGCTCCCTCAGTTCTATTTTGCCCGGTTCTTCAATATAGACTACTTTCATTTTTTTCCTCCCGGCATTAAAAATATACACAAAGCTCACATATGTATAAATATAGCAGATAAACCGGAGAAAAGCAACAGCTTTCTGAAGAAATTTTCTTCGCCGCGCACAAAGAGCCCTTTGATGGTATTCTGATAATTTATGATAGAATTCAGACCGTTTTGTTCGAAAAAAGTTTTTTTGGATTGGATATTGACTATTTACACTTTCTGTGGTATGCTGATATTAGGTATATTTATTGTGTGATATCAGTATTTTTATAAAAATCATAAAAATACGGAAAAACGAATGAGAAAAAATTGAAAAAGGAGGCTACACATGAAAAAAATCGTTTTATTGTTGATGCTGGCGGCAACGTTTCTTTCCTTCGGACTGTACGGGGCGGACAAGACCGTAACGATTCAGATCGGTTACGAGAATAACCCGGGAGAACCCTTTGACGAAGCCTGCCGCGAATGGAAGCGGCTGATCGAGGAAAAAAGCAAAGGCTCCATCAAAGTGGAACTGTTCCCCTCGAGCCAGTTGGGATCGAAAAATGACCTGATCGACCAGATGCTGGCCGGTGACTCGGTGATCACCCTGGCTGACGGCGCGTTCTACGCCGATCGCGGCGTCGTGGACATGGGGATTACGTTCGGGCCCTATTTCTTCGAGACTTGGGACGAAGCCTGGAAACTCGTCAAGAGCGACTGGTGGAAGAGCCAGGAAAAGCTGCTGGAAGACAAGGGACTGAAACTCATCGGCTGCAACTGGATTTACGGAGACAGACATACGCTGACGAAAAAGCCCATCCGCGGCGTGGATGATTTTAAAGGGCAGAAAATCCGCGTTCCCAACAACCTGATCCAGGTAAAGGGCATGGAAGTTATGGGCGCGACGCCTACGCCGATGCCTCTGGGCGAAGTGTACACGGCGCTGCAGCAGGGGACCATCGACGGGCTTGAAAATCCGCTGCCGGTACTCTACAACGGAAAATTCCACGAAGTGGCGAAATATTTAACGCTGGACGGCCACGTCAAGAATTTTACGACCCTGCTCTGCGGTACGGCTTTCTTCAATTCCCTGTCGGCCGAACAGCAAAAAGTCCTCGTGGAGACCTGCGAGGAAGCGGGCGTTTACAACAACAAACTCCAGGAGAATCTCGCCGCCGAGACCATCGCCAAATTCAAGGCCGAAGGCGTCGAAATCATCGAAGTGGACGTGCCGAAATTCCAGGAAAAGGCGAAAGCTTTCTATGAACTGCCCGATTTTACGTCCAAATGGTCCAAGGGCCTCTACGAGACAACGAAAAAAGCGATGAAATAAATCTGCCGCCATGCGGGTAAACCGCCGGGAAGGAGGGCGAGTTGGAAAAAAACGCATTTGAGAAAATTCTGAATATTGATCTGATTATCGCGGGAATCGCCATGCTTGTGCTGATTTTCGTAACCTTCGCGGCGGTTATCCTGCGCTATTGCGTGAGAAAACCCCTGATCTGGGGCGAGGAGATGCAGCTCTTCTGCTTCGTCTGGGCGGCGCTTTTCGGCTCGGGAGCGGTCTTCCGGAACGGCGGGCATGTGGCCATCGACATTCTGGTGGACCTTTTCCCGCCCAAAATACAAAAAATCGTGGAATCCGTCGTCTATGTGATCGTCGTGGGCATTCTCGCCTTTCTGTTCTGGCAGTCGTTCCTGCTGACAAAGCAAATGTACACCACAAACCGCGTCACGAACATCCTCAGAATTCCTTACTGGATCGTCTACGGGGCCATGCCCGCCGGTTGCTTATTGATGATACTGAATCACGGTATCGCCGTCTACCGGAAACTCAAGGGGTGAGAAAATATGCCTGTTGTCGCTATTGCGGCCATTGTCATGGTCGTGTTCCTTTTCATGAAATTTCCCGTATTCGCTGCGGTCTTGGCGGGGTCTCTGACGTATTTCGCGCTGACGCCCGGGATCGCCACGCGGATCTTTGCCCAGCGGGTCGTGACCGGCATGGAGTCCATTCCGCTTCTGGCCATTCCCTTCTTTGTCTGCGCCGGGGTCTTTATGAATTATTCCGGCGTCACGAAAAGGGTCATGGATTTTTGCGAAGTCTTGATGGCCCGGGTGCCCGGAGGGCTTGCCCAGGTCAATGTGCTGCTTTCCACGCTGATGGGAGGACTCTCGGGGTCCAATCTCGCCGACGCCGCCATGGAAGCGAAGATGCTTGTGCCCGAGATGGAGCGGAAGGGCTTCTCCAAGGAATTTTCCTCGGTGGTAACGGCCGTTTCCGCCATGATTACGCCCTTGATCCCGCCGGGGATCGCCATGATCATCTACGGCTCCATCGCCAATGTATCGATCGGTAAGCTCTTTATCGCGGGAATCGGACCGGGACTTCTGCTCTGTATTTCCATGATGCTGCTCTGCGGCGTGATTTCCACAAAGCGGGGATACACGTCCTCCACGAAAGAGGGGCGCGTAACCGCCCGGGAATTCCTCAGGGCCTTCGTGCACGCGATTCCGCCTCTTTTGCTGCCGGTCATCATTATCGGCGGCATCCGTCTCGGGATTTTCACCCCCACGGAAGCGGGCGCGGTGGCCATCGTCTATTCGCTGATCCTGGGCTTCGCCTACAGGGAAATGAAATTCAAAGATCTTTTGCAGGGCCTGAAGGAAACGATCCTCACGACCTCTTCGATTATGATGATCGTGGGGGCCGCCTCGTCCTTCGCCTGGATCCTGACCCGGGAGCAGATCCCCCAGAAGGTGACGAGCTTCATCATCGGTTCCATCTCCAACAAATACGTGTTTCTGATGATCGTCAACTTCCTTCTGCTCTTTATCGGCATGTTTATCGAGGGAAACGCCGCCATGATCGTGCTGGTGCCGATCCTGGCCCCCGTGGCCAGGGCTTACGGTATTGACGACATCCAATTCGCCATGACCTTTATTTTCAATATGGCCATCGGTTGCGTGACGCCGCCCATGGGGACGCTGATCTTCGTGACCTGCGGCATTACGGGTTGCAAGATCAAGGACTTCGTCAAAGAGAGCGTACCCTTTTATTTCCTCCTGTTCGGCTGTCTGTTGCTGTTGACCTTTGTGCCGCTTTTTTCCATAGGCATCGTGAATCTAATCTTTTAAGGGCCCCTTGAAAAAAAGCATTGACATTTGACAGGATTTCGCCTATGATGGGAAGGGAAAACAAAAAAGAACGGAAAACGGAGAACCACGTGAAAAAAAATATCGTTTATACGGGCGTCAAGGAAAAAATCATCAGCGGGGAATATCCCCCCGGCGGCAGCATCAGCGAAAAGGACGTGATCGCGGACTTCAACGTCAGCCGTACGCCGATTCGGGAGGCCCTGAGCCTTCTGGAACAGGAGGGCTGGATCCGGCCCGTGCCGAGAAAGGGTTATGCCGTAACCGACATCACCTTTGAG
This sequence comes from Fusobacteriaceae bacterium, assembly GCA_031272775.1. Lineage (NCBI taxonomy): Bacteria > Fusobacteriati > Fusobacteriota > Fusobacteriia > Fusobacteriales > Fusobacteriaceae > Fusobacteriaceae bacterium. The sequence continues at coordinate 15,495 of JAISTB010000007.1, forward strand.
GAAATCAAGGATCTCTTTCAGATCCGTTACGAATTGGAACCGGTCTTTTTGAACGTCGCTTTCAACTTCTTCGAACGGGAAAAGCTTGAGCGCCTGCGGGAGCGCATCCTGAGCCTTATCGAAGCGCAGGATATCGGCGCTCTGGCCGAGGTCGACCGGGAGTTTCACCTCTATCTGATCAAGTCCACCTACAACCGCTTCGCGATCAAGATCATGGACAGCATCAACGACCACATCAACCGGACCCGCTACCTGACGTTCCGGGACCGGGACGAAACGCTCAATTCCGCGGCGGAGCACATCAAGATCATCAACGCCATTTTGGACGGGGACAAGCAGCGGGCCCTGGAGACCCTGAAGGCACATATTGACAGAAGTCAGCTGTTTTTTATCCGGCATTTCAACTTTAAACGTCAGGATTTATGAAGAAAAGAGAATACTCTGTGGCGCAGTCGCGACAGGGTATTTTTTTCTCCCGGAAATGAAAGAAAATTATTGTTTATTTCCGATATTTGTGATAAAATTGTGGAGTGTTAAACTTTAATAATATGGAGGAGAGTACATATGAGTTTTTTCGGTTTCAAAGGCGGCGTTCATCCGCACGATAACAAAGCCCAGACGAAAGATGAACTGACAGTACTCCTGACTGCGCCAAAAATGGTATATATCCCGTTGGTTCAATCCAACCCGGCTATTCCGGTTAAACCACTGGTCAAACCGGGCGATAGTGTACTGAAAGGCCAGAAAATCGGAGATGCGGACGGCATGATGACCGTTCCCGTTCACTCATCCGTCAGCGGCACTGTGAAAAAGATCGAAGACCGTCCTTATCCCGTAATGGGGGCCGTGGTGCCCACCGTCTGCATCGAAAACGACGGACAGGACGCCTGGGCGGAGCTGTCAAAGGTCGAAGACTGGGAAAAGGCCACGAAAGAGGAATTGCTCGCGGTTATCCGGGAAAAGGGCATCGTCGGCATAGGCGGCGCGACGTTTCCGACCCATGTCAAGCTGAACCCGCCCAAAGACGTGACCGTGGACACGCTGCTGCTGAACGGCGCCGAATGTGAGCCCTATCTCAACGCCGACAACAGACTGATGCTGGATGATCCCAGGTCCATTATCGAAGGGATCAAAATCATCAAAAAGATCCTCGGCGTCAATACCGCCATTGTCGGTATAGAAGAGAACAAACCCCGCGCCATCGCGGCCATGAAAGCGGCGGCGGAAGGGACCGGCATCGAGATCCAGCCCCTGAAGACCAGATACCCCCAGGGCGGCGAAAAACAATTGATCAAGTCCATTCTGAACCGCGAAGTCCCCTCGGGCAAGCTCCCGTCGGCGGTAGGCGCGGTCGTGCAGAATACCGGAACGGCGGCGGCCATTTACCAGGCTGTCGTAAACGGCGTTCCGCTGATCGAGCGGGTCGTGACCGTAGCCGGAAAAGCGGTGAAGCACCCCAAAAATGTAAAAGTTCCCGTAGGGACACTGTTTTCGGAAATATTGGATTTCTGTGAAGTCGACAGAGATCGTCTCTATAAATTGGTTTTGGGCGGCCCCATGATGGGTCTCGCGCAATTCTCGGAAGATACGCCGGTGATCAAAGGGACATCGGGGCTTTTGGCGTTGACGAAAGAGGAGACAAACGCCTATGAGACGCGGCCCTGCATTTCCTGCGGCAAATGTATCGAAGCCTGCCCCATGAGCCTGCAGCCTCTGCGTTTTGTGCAGCTGACGCTCAAAGGGCAGTACAAGGAACTGGGACCGGCAAATCTCCTCGACTGTATCGAATGCGGGTCCTGCGCGTACGCCTGCCCGGCCAACCGGCCGCTGGTGGAGTCAATCAAACTCGGTAAAACAAAATTAAGAGAAATCATGGCGAAGAAATAGGAGGGGACAATAATTTGGCTACTTTGTTAAACATGGGGCCTTCGCCCCATATCAGAACTTCAGAAACAGTGGAAAGCGTGATGTATGACGTGATCATCGCGTTGCTTCCGGCGCTTTTCGTGGCCGTATACATATTCGGCATACGCGCCCTAGTCCTCGTCGTCATCTCCGTGCTCGCCTGTATGGGAACGGAATATGTCTGCGCGAGAATCATGGGCCAGAAACCGACGATCCTGGATGGCAGCGCCATCATTACCGGCATCCTGCTCGCTTACGTCCTGCCGGTTACGATTTCCATCCCGACGGTGATCGCCGGGGCCATCGTCGCCATAGGCCTGGGCAAAATGGCCTTCGGCGGACTCGGCAGCAACTTCTTCAATCCGGCTTTGATCGGCAGAGCCTTTATCCAGGCGTCCTGGGCTTCGGCCATTACCAACTTCAGCGGCATAAGCCGCGCCGCGGGCACATTCCGCTACGACGTGATGATGGCTGACGGTATGGCGGGCCCCACGGTCCTGACCGCGATGAAATCGGGACAGTCTCTCGGCGCCGCCATCATCAAAAACGGCAATCCTTATCTTCAGGCCTTCCTCGGGAAAATGGGCGGCTGTCTCGGCGAAGTTTCCGTTCTCGCGATTTTGGCGGGCGGACTTTACCTGATCTGGCGCAAACAAATTGACTGGAAAGTGCCCGTGATCACCATCGGAACCGTATTTGTCCTGACGTGGATCATGGGGGCCAATCCCCTGCTGCATATCCTCTCGGGCGGGCTTTTCCTGGGCGCGTTCTTTATGGCGACGGACATGGTCACCAGACCCGTGACGAGCCTCGGCAGGATCATTTACGCCGTTATGCTGGGCGGGCTCATCGCCTTGATCCGGATCAAGGGCGGCTATCCCGAAGGCACATGCTACGCGATCCTCATCATGAACGGCATTTCGCCGCTGATCGAAAAATATACCGGTCCCAAAAAATTCGGGGAGGTGAAGGCAAGTGGAAAATAAATTCGTACGCTACGGGGTAGTGCTTCTGGTCATCGCCGCCGCCTGTGCGGGTTCCCTTGCGGTGGTCAACAGATTTACGCGGGAGGTCATTAAGCAAAACGACCTGATCGTGCAGAATGAGGCGCGCCAGAAAGCCATGCTGACGGCGACGGCCTTCAAGCCCGATGAGACGAAGAAAGTCAGTGACGCCGACGGCGAACTGGAATTTATCCCCGCCTTTGAAGGAGATAAGCAAATCGGTTACGTGACGACCGTGACGTCCAAGGGCTATAACGGCGATATCGTCTTTATGCTGGGCGTCGGTATGGACGGCAAAGTCACGGGACTTTCCGTCGTATCCAATTCCGAAACGCCGGGTCTCGGCGCGAGGGTATCGGAAGGCCCCTGGCAGGATCACTGGAAAGGGGTGGACGCTTCCTATACGTTCAAAAAGACGACGGACGCCTTCGCGGGGGCTACAATTTCCCCCACCGCCGTATATAACGGGATCATCCGCGCCCTGACACTTTTCAATAAAGAGGTGAAATAATATGGCTGAAATTGACGCTGTAGTCGTAAATAAACCCAGTCCCATCCGGCATCTGCTGAACGGGATCATCGTCGGAAACCCGACCTTTGTGCTGGTCCTGGGGATCTGCCCGACCCTTGCGGTGACAAACGCCGCCATCAACGGATTTTCCATGGGTATGGCCGTAATTTTCGTACTGGCCTTCTCCAATCTGTTTATCTCCATGTTCCGGAAATTCATCCCGGACCAGATCCGGATTCCGGCCTTTATCATGATCATCGCTTCGCTGGTAACGATCGTGGACCTTGTCATGAAGGCCTATTTCCCGCCGCTGTATAAGGCCCTGGGTATCTTTATCCCGCTGATCGTCGTAAATTGTATTATTCTCGCGAGAGCCGAAGGCTTCGCCTACACGAATACCGTCGTGGATTCCATTTGCGACGGGATCGGGACCGGCATCGGCTTTACGCTGGCCGTGACGGTTATGGGCGCCTTCCGGGAATTTCTGGGAAACGGCACCATCTTCGGTCTCGGAGGGGATGTTATCCGGAGTTTCTATAACCCCGCCCTTGTGATGGTTATGGCCCCCGGCGGATTTCTGACGTTCGGACTGGCCCTCGCGATCAAGTCTTGGCTTGAAACGAGGAAAAAGGAGGGAGGAGAATAAACCATGAGCAATATGAGTATATTCGGAATTATTGTGACCGCCATGATCGTGCAGAACATCATCTTCGCCAAATTCATCGGCTGCTGCCCTTTCTTCGGCGTATCCAAAACCCTTGATTCCGCCATCGGCATGTCCCTTGCGGTAATCTTTGTTATCGTCATGTCTTCGGCCCTCACCTGGCTCGGGTATTACTACCTGCTCGTTCCCTTCCACATCGAGTATCTGCGGACCATTCTCTTTATTCTGGTCATCGCCGGTTTCGTGCAGTTCGTGGAAATGGCCATCGCGAAGTTCTCGCCGGGACTCTACAAGGCCCTCGGGATCTTCCTGCCGCTGATCACGACAAACTGCGCGGTATTGGCCGCGACGATCATCAATATCGATGAGAACCTGAGTTTCATCAAGTCCTGCGTCAACGGCTTCGCCATCGCCATGGGCTTCGGGATCGCAATCCTGATCCTTGCGGGGATCCGGGAAAAATTGGAATTTTCGCCTATTCCCAAGCATTTCCAGGGCCTGCCGATTTCGTTTATGTGCGCGACCTGTCTCGCTCTGGCGTTTATGGGATTCAGCGGAATGCAAATCTAATTATTGGAGGGAAGGAATATGAACGAAATATTATCTCCTGTATTCATCCTCGGTGGATCGGGATTATTCATCGGCTTGTTTCTGGCCTACGCCGCGAAGAAATTTGAAGTCCAGAAAGACCCGCGGATCGACCAGATCGTAGGGGTTCTGCCGGGCGCCAACTGCGGAAGCTGCGGTTTCCCCGGCTGCTCGGGCTACGCGGCGGCCATCGTGGAAGAGGGCGCGCCCCTCAATTCCTGTACGCCGGGAGGCGCGGCGGCGGCCGGAAAGATCGGCGAAATCATGGGCGCGACAGTGGATGTCTCGGGCCCCAAAATGACCGCCAGAGTCCTCTGTCAGGGCCATAAGGTGGAGAAAAAATATGCCTTTACGGGCACGATCAATACCTGCGCCGACGTGGCGCAGTACGCGGGCGGCGACAAATCCTGCCGCTTCGCCTGCCTCGGTTACGGAGACTGCGCGGCCGTCTGCCCCGCCGACGCCATCCACGTGATTGACGGCATCGCCCTTGTGGACGAGACAAAGTGTATCTCCTGCGGGCTCTGCGTCAAAGCCTGTCCCAAGGCTGTCATCGCCCTGACCGCCGCCGACAAGAAAGTCACGGTGACCTGCTCGTCCAAGGATCCGGGCGCCGTCGCGAGAAAGGCCTGCCCCACCGCCTGCATCGGCTGCGGCATCTGCGCGAAAATTTGTCCGAAACAGGCCATAACCGTTGAGAACAACCTCGCGAAAATCGATCCGGAAAAGTGTGTGAACTGCGGCATCTGCGTCAACGGGAAACCGGCTGTGGGCGAAAACCCCGCCGTCAAAGGCTGCCCCACGGGCGCGATTGTCAACAATTTCAAACGCCCGGTAAAAGCCGCGGCGGCCCCCGCGCAAAACGCAAGCGCGCCGGTGGTATAAAAATATCTACAACTTGGGGTAAGGCCCGGCCTTACCCCTCTGTCATCCTTACCCAAATTTTGAGCAGAAGCGATTGGAGGAATGTCCTGTGGACAAACTGTATGATTTGGTCATTATCGGATCGGGCCCGGCGGGGATGGCCGCCGCCATCTACGCGGAACGGGCGCTTTTGAAAACTGTCGTATTGGAAAAGACCGGCGTCAGCGGCGGGCAGATCATCAATTCCCTTGAGCTCGACAACTATCCGGGCCTGCCGGGGATTTCGGGCTATGAATGGGGCGTGAACGTCCGGGCCCACGCCGAAAAAACGGGCGCGCGCTTTGTGACTGACGAAGTCACGGAAATCCTTGACCTCGGAGAGCGGAAAGAAGTGGTCGGGAAAAAGGAGCGCTACCTCACGAAAGCGGTCTTTGTGGCGACGGGCGCCAACGCCCGCCTGTTAGGCGTCCCCGGGGAGCGGGAGCTGACCGGAAAAGGCGTCTCCTATTGCGCGACCTGTGACGGCGCTTTTTTCAAAAATCAGACCGTGGCCGTCGTGGGCGGCGGCGATATCGCCCTCGATGACGCCCTCTACCTCGCCCGGATCTGCAAAAAAGTCTGGCTCATTCACCGGCGGGACGCCCTGCGCGGCGTGCGAATTCTTCAGGAAAAAGTTTTCAACACGCCCAATATCGAAATCCTCTGGGACAGCACGGTCTCCCGCGTCAACGGGACCGACGAAGTGACGTCCATTGACATCCGCAACGTAAAAACAGCGGAAACGACCACGCTAAGCGTCCAGGGACTCTTTTTAGCGGTCGGTATGATCCCCAATACCGACGGGATCGCGGGGCTTCCGGCGCTCGACGCCGCGGGCTATATCCAGGCCGGCGAGGACTGCGTGACGGAAATCCCGGGGATTTTCGCGGGGGGAGACGTCCGCGTCAAAAAACTGCGGCAGGTGTCCACGGCCGTGGCCGACGGGGCTAACGCCGTCACTTCGGTCAGCGAATACCTGCTGACCTTGTCATAAAGCGCTCATTTCCATGAAAACACCGGAGAAAAGCCGGATGTTCTTGATTTCATCGACATATCCCGAAAAAATCGTGCAAATTTCACAAAAAATCATGTACTTTTTATGAAATTTATGCTATAATAGAGCATATATCTCATTCGGGGGGAAACGTTTTTGTTATGGAAAGCATTGTCCGGGATCGGGATGGCGCGCTGTGGGAAGGGATTTCCGCAGAGACATCCGAAGCGCTGTTTGGCCGCACGACCGAGACCGCTCTGAAAAGGGGCGGCGGGTTTGCCGTGGCCAAATTTTTCCTTTTTGTCCTCATGCTCTGCGGGACTGGCTTCCTGACGAAATTTTACGCGCTCCACGACGCCGGACGTTTCGTGGAAGGAACCACGATTAACGGCATTGACTGCGGAAATCTGACCTACGCGCAAGTGGACGCGGTCCTGAAACAACAACATGCAGATTATCGTCTGGCGCTCCGCTTCCGGGACGGGAACGAAACGACGCTTGTCGGCGCCGAGTTCGGCTACGCCTATGAGACCGGGGAACTGGCCCGCAGGATCCAGGAAGCCCAGACGCCGAAGCATTACGCCATCGGCCTCTTGAGCAGATATCCGGTCGCGAAATATTTGCGCAAACCGGAAAACCTGAAACGCTATGAAGACTTGACCGCCATGCTCAAGCAGGAGGTCTCGGGGGAGATTGTCTACGACAAAGATCTGCTCCGGGAAAAGCTTGCCGCCCTGGTGGATGAAACGCAGCAAGGCCGGGCGACGGCCCCGCGGGACGCCTATCTTGACTATATCGACGGGGAATTTACCGTCGTAAAAGAAACGGCGGGGAATCTCATTGACCGGGAAAAAGTCCTCGACTATGTCCTCCAAAAAATGGAGCAGGGGGAAACGGCCGTCGATCTGGACGCGCCCGGCATTTATGCCGAAGCCGCCGTCAAAAGCGACGATCCGGAGCTGACGTCCCAAAGGGATACGCTCAACGACCTCGCCCGGGTCAACATCACCTATGAATTGCCCAACGATGAAAAACGGGTCCTCGACGGGACCATCGTCAAAAATTGGCTGAGCCGGGACAATGACGGCAATCTCTATGTATCGGAGCATGAGATCACGGAATACATCAGCGAATATGTCGATGAACTCGCCAAAGAACTCGATACCGTAGGCGTAGACAGGCCCTTTATCTCGACGCTTCAGGGGGAAATCCAGGTCGGCGGCGGGACCTATGGCCGGAAGCTCGACAAAAAGGCCGAAATCAGACAACTCAGAGAGGAAATCCTCGCCAAAGTAAACATTACCCGGGAACCCAATTACCTGATCAAAGAATTTTCCGACGAAAACTCGGGTTTGGGCCGGACCTATATCGAGATCGACCTGACGAACCAGAAGCTCTGGTATTATGTCGACGGGGAGCTCTTCCTCGACACGCCGCTTGTAAGCGGGACGGCCGTCGACAAGAAGCGCAAGACGCCGGGCGGGATCTACACGCTGGTCTACAAGGAAAGAAACCGCGTGCTGCGGGGAGAACGCCGGGAAGACGGCACTTACGAATATGAATCGCCCGTCAGCTACTGGATGCCCTTCAACGGGGGAATCGGCCTGCACGACGCCACCTGGCGCGGCCGCTTCGGCGGCAGGATCTATCTGACCAACGGATCCCACGGCTGTATCAACCTGCCCGCGAAAAAGGCCGAGGCCATTTACGGAATCATCGACAAAAATGTACCGATCGTGGTATTTTATTAAAAAACGGACCCACAGTCACAGGGTCCGCTTTTTTTTGTTGATTTTGAGTGAATTAAATTTTTTTGTTCCTTTACCTTTGCCTTTTTTGTTATCAATCAATAAGATTCGTTTGATACATAGATCTGCTCGTCTCCAATATCTTTGTTTTCATAATATCGCTGCCCGCATACATCTTATACTCGACTCCGCTTGCTACTGCCATCTCACTGGCGGCTGCCGCTTTTGCCTTGACAAGGTCGTCGTCAATCATATTGTCGCCTTTAACCTCGATAAGCTGATAAGAGCCGTCTGTCATCTCGGCAAGGAAGTCCGGATAGTATTGGCGAATTCGCCTTGATTCAGGGTCATAATATTGAATCGACAGATCGCCTTGATTGCTTGTGAACATCCCTGTAAAGTAGACCCGCTTCACTTTCTCTCCATTCGTTACATATTGAAGGAAGCACTCCTTTTCAGGTTTTGAGTCAAAACAGTAAGTATCAGCGTGGAAGCTCCGAGCGACTTCTTCCGGCGTAAATTGAGGATCTGCCTTCGTTACGACCAGTTCAGGCTTGCCGGAGAACTCGTAGTAGCCGCCCTCTTTTGGCTCTTTGAGGAGGATGAGTTCGCGGTCTTCTGACTTGACCTCGCTTTTGACCTCAAACAAGGTATGAAAAATCCGGGGGATAATCACGTCGTCGAGTATTTCATTATACTTGTTAACGGCTTCTAAGACGGCTGTTTCACCGTCTCTGGATTCCCTTATAATTCGAGCCGCGAGGATTGGCGAGATGTTCAGATAGCGGGAAATCTCTCCGGCAAGAGAAAAGGCGCTGTAGCGCATCCGCTCTTTCAGGTGGTCAATATTCGTCTCCTTGATGCTCATGTCGTGGGAGATGGAGTCTTTCTCATACATTATCGAGGCGTACTTTGAAAAATCCGCGCCTTCAATCGCAAAGTCAACCGGGGCATTGTAGCCTTTTTCGACAAGACTGTATTCCCGCCAAATGCGTTTCAGTTTTATCGTTCTTGGCGGCGGAAGAACCATGACCTTGTAACGCCGGGATTTGTCGGCGCTTGATTTCGTCATATCCTTGATGTCCATATTGAAGTTTTTATTCAGTTCGGCATCGAGGATATCGTAGTTCTCTTTTGAGAGAAAGACTGTGGCGGTTAGCTGTTCGGTCGTTATTTTCCGCAAGCAGCGCATAGTCGCTTGGAGGACGAAAATCTTGGACTGCGGGCTGCGGAACATCGCCACGCCGAAAAGCGATCGGCAGTTCCATCCTTCGCGCCCCTTGCCGACAAGGATGAGGATCTGTTTCTGGCTGCCGAGAGTCCCCGGCACATCAAGGTCGTTGAAGTTGCGGATGTCTTCGTTCTTTGTAATCTTCTCATCCCCGACATTGACCAGAATCTTGTCGGTCGGAACGCCGATGTCTGCAAGGATACGTTCCACGAGCGGACGGACTTCCTCGTCGGCTTCTTTTATTGTTGTGGCGAAGATGGCCAGCTTCGGAGGCAATCCCTCGAAAGTCTGCCCACCGTAGGTTTCCCAAAACGTCGTAACAACAGAGCGGAGAAACTCTCTACTCTTTACGTTCTCATAAGCTTTCAGGTCGGCGTCTTTCAGGAAGCCATTCTGAATGGATTCCCGCAAGCCGTAGGCGTAGACTACCTCCGGCAGCAGTTGTTTGTTTACATAGGGCGTGCCTGTGTAGTTGTAGCAAGCGACAATGGACGTGCTTTCCGCAAGCATGTTGATTGTGTCGCGGAGGCTCGTTTTTTGACCATTCGTAGCGCGAATCTGCTTCTCCAAGTCTGCGCCGAAAAGGTGATGCGCTTCATCGACATATACGCCGAGTTGATTAAGGCGGCATAGTTTTTTGAAGCGTTGATTATCCATCAGCGAGGAATCATCCTGCACGTCCTCGTCGTCTTCATCGGCGCCGTAAACGGAAAACAAAAGAGAGCTTTGTTTGAAGAGTTTTTCAGCAGGTTTGTCAGCTTTCCGCTTCTTTTTGACGATAATCTTCTGTGTGTTTGAAATGATGATGTTGAAATCGGAATCGTCTTGTGTAAGATGCGTCGTCCCGCTCTCATCAAGGAAATGAAACTTGATGTTGGCGTCCAGCGCCTTGGCGTATTCATTCGGTACAACAAGCGTTTTATCAAAAGTGATAATCTCACGAAGTGACTGGAGCACGGTCTTGTCGGGCGCAAAGACGAGCGCATTATGGCAGAATCGCTTATCCTTTGGATATTTATTCGCCAAAAGGAACTCATAGAAAATGCAAGTCGCCATTAGGATGGTCTTCCCGAGTCCCATCGTCAGCGCGTAGATATAGTTCGGATACTCCTCTTTGTACTTCTTCATCTGCTTGAAGAGAATATCAGTCTGTTCCGCTACAGCATCGGGCAAATAAACCTGCTTTCCGTCAGCCGTTATTCGAACCGGCAACGCCATCTGTCCGTCTCTGCGAATAGAATAATAAGACGCGTTTGAGAATCGATCCCGCTTATTACGCCAATCATCGAAGATTTGAAACATTTGCGCATTATCTAAAAACTCCTTGATAAAGACATAGAGCTCCAAGGCCTCGAATTGCGGCCGACGCAAAAAAGCGGTTGGATTTTCGTCACAGTCGTTGTAGGCGAGGAACTTCCGGGTCAGGTCGTTATAGCGTGAGCGAATCTTGCGGCGGTTTGCCTTGTAGTACATCAGCAATTGCTCATAGAAAGCGAAATTGTCGGTCGTCTCGAAAGCCATCACCACTTCACCTCCACTTCCAGAGATTCGGAAAGCAAATCCGTGATCTTGACCTTGACTGTCCCCGCTTCCTTCGGAATACCGTAAACGCCGTTCACGATTTCTTTCTTCCCCGGAATGTCCATCACGGACGGTTGCATGACGCCATCATAGTTCCAGTCAATCATGATGGATTCCACAAGCTGTCGCCAATCCTCGACATACTCTTTTTGGAGCGAGAGCTTCTGCATGAGGTTGAGCGGATAGAACGCCCTGATGACTAGGCGGTCGCCCTCAATGGCGATGTCAGCCTCGGCCTCTCGCTTGAGTTGGAGGTCGGCCTTGTCGCGCAAGATGTCCACAATCTGAATATCCAGTTTATATCCGGCCACCTCGCTTTCAGAAAAGGCAATCTGCAAATCCGGTTCATGTCCCATGCAAACGATGGTGATTCTCTCCACCGGCTCGTCCGGGGCCTCGCTTTTTCGCTTTTCGTACAATTTAAACGGCAGATTCGCAATCAGTTCTTCCGAGTCCGCTTTCGTGGCGATGCGATTGACAGGCATGATCTTAACCATCCGTCCATCCAGTTCTCCATCCCAGATTTCCGTTTGCGGGAAAGGTTGAATGCCTAGAGCTTCTATCAGTAGATCACGGGCTTCTATCGGATTACGGAAGAATTCATAATTATTGACATTGTAGACTTCGAATCCGGTATAGAGCGCGGAATCGTCTGATTCATCGGTTTCTGCATCGTCAGTTCTGAATTTGTCAGGATCTTCTGCAACCATAAAACCTCTCGAAGGCGGAACTTCATATATGTCCGCTCCTTTCTTGCGGCTTTCAGTGAGTGTTGGCAGCGTAGCATCTACCACAACAGATGTAAGTTCAGCGGCAAGGGAAATAAGCCGCTTCGTCGTGGTTTGGATAGCGCCGAGGTTGATGTCCGCGCCGATAAACCTGCGCCCCAGCTTCATAGCGACAGCTTGCGTCGTGCCGCTGCCCATAAAGCAGTCAAACACAAGGTCGCCGGGGTTAGATGATGCTTTAATTATTCGTTCAATCAATGCTTCCGGTTTTTGGGTGGGATAATCTACTGACTCTGCATAAGTCTTATTCACAATAGGAAAATTCCAATAATCAGGACAAAGTTTTCCATTTTGCTTCATATACGTTTTTGTTACCCTGCCATCAGCCAATGTGTTCTCTTTATATCTCCCATTTTCATCTTCTTTATTAAACCTCTTGAGTGTTGTTTCTGCGAAAGGTACAAACGCTCCGTTAAATATATAGCTATTCGTTTTCTTGTAAAAAAATATCACATCGTGTTTTCTGCCGAAACACTTTGAACTGTCCGTACCGCCAGTATAACACCAAATAATTTCATTGAGAAAATTGTCAATACCAAACACTTCATCACAAATACATCGTAAATATCCACTTTTGTGCCAATCACAATGCAAATAAATACTCCCTTTGTCCGACAGTAACTCGCGCATAAGGATAAACCGTTCGTACATGAACTGGAGATACTCATCATTTGTCCAGATATCACCATACTGCTTTTCTTCAAATGCGTTTACATCACTCATCGCCTTAACGCCACGAAGCGTAATAGTTTTTTTATACTCCGCCTTGGAGTCGAACGGCGGGTCGATATAGATAAGGTCTACCTTACCGCGAAACTCCTTCATGAGGTGGCTCATCACTTGGAGGTTGTCGCCCCAGAAGATTTTGTTAATCCACCCGTCCTGCTCCTCGCCGTAGCGTTCGCGGAGCTGCGCGGGAAAATACTGCGTAGAGCGGTAGGGGCGCTTGCCTGTCCACCGCAGTTCGGGGAAGCCCTTAATCGTTGGGCGCTCCGGGAATTCAAAGGTCATTTGCTCATTCATAAATTTATCCTCTCCTCGAACAAAATTATTTACTGGTTTCCACAGTAGAAGCGGAAGTCGCAGGCGCCGCAGGTCTTCGCGGAGGAAGCCTTCTGTGTATACTCTTTCCGCAGTATCTTATGAACCGTATCGTCAAACGCGGCAATAGTGGCGTCGATTGCCGTCTTTTGATACGGATAGATAATCGTCGGCATTCCGCCCTCTTCGCCCGTGTAGTAGAGGTTCATCCTGCTCACCTTCTGCCCTGTCCGTTCCTCCACAAGGTGGGCGTAGACTTGAAGCTGGCGGCGGTAGTGTTCGAGCCGCTCGGCGTCCTTGAAGATGTCGGGCTTCTTCTCTGACTTGAAGTCCACGAGTTCGACCGTGTCGCCCTCGCCCTTTATGAGGTCAATCTTACCTTCGATGATGTAGTCGGGCTTCACGAGTGAAACATCGACCTCCGCTTGCTGGATAAGACCCCACGACCCCGCCTGCCGCTCGGCATAGCGCAGAACCTGCTTCAAGGCGGCATTACGCTGCGGTTCAGCGAGGTAAGTCCGCTCGCTCTTCGTCAGCGAGGTATAATTTGAGTCAAACCACCCGATAATGTTGTCCGACTGGATGAGGTGTTCCTCGTGCCGGAGCGCGGCACGGTGGATGTCCTCAATCGTTTGGTGTACGAGCATACCAAATAACATAGCATTCACACGGACTGGTGCAAATTCCAGCTCCTTGTAGAACTTGTACTGGAGCGAACAGGTCTCGTAAACGGTGATGTGCGACGTGAACGAGAACGTGTCTTTGAGGTTCACATCCTTCACGTCCTTGAAGTCAAACTCGACAAGGTCGAGAGCGTCTGCGTCGGGCAGTTCCTCGTAGACCTCTCGGAAGTACATCGACGGGGTGCGCTTATCCTCGTTGCAAGTCAGAACAAGCAAGTCCTGCGCCCGCGAGAACGCTGTATAATAGAGTCTCCAAAAATCAAAATATTTCGTTTGGTCATACGGCTCAAACGCAGGACGCTTGTAGTATTTATCTTCCACGACCTCGATGAGGTCTTTATATGCCTTGCGCGGGATATTGCCGAGGGAGTCCACGAAGACAATCGGGAACTCCATCCCCTTCGATTGGTGAATCGTCAGGAACGAAACACAGCCACTCGGCGCGTATTCGGCGTCGTCTTCATACTCGGAGATGCCGCCGTCAAAGAGCAACCGCAGATAGAGGTTGAAGAACCGTTCCGTGTTGGTATCTATCCACTTGGCGTTAAAGATATCAACGCGGTGCAAATACTCGAACTTATTCACGACTTGCGTGAAGAGCGCTATGTTTCGTGCAGGCCGCATATCTATCAAGCCGCCTCGCATATCCGTCCCGAGAATAGTGGCAAATGGAGCAAACTCAAACATCTGGTAAATCAGTCCGGAGTACGCATAATCCGTATTCTCTTTCAATCTGGCATGAAGCTTTCCGCGACGGCGTATCCAGTTTCTGAAGTCTGCGGCTTCGGCCGTTTCGAGATAAGTGTTTGCCGCAATTACACAACCACGGTAGTATTCATAGTGCTCGGGTTGGAGAAACTTGAACGTCTCATCTTCAAGCCCCATCACATATTTCGGGAACACCAACATGAGGCAACCAATCATCAATCGAATCTCCTCGCGTTGGAAGAACATATCCGAGCGCGGCGAATAGACGTTGACCCCATTCTCTTCCAAGTATTGGGCGAGTTTCGCGACCCGCTTGTGCTTTACGGAGTTGAAGAGAAACGCTATCTGGTTATAGTCGACCAGTTTCCCTGAACCCATCAGGTCGTGTATGAAGCCGAGAATCTTCTCGCACCACTCGTCCATGTCTTCGCAGCTCGCCAATTTTACGACCGCCGGACTTTTCAGGGTTGACTTGGCGTGAGGCTCAATGGTCTTATCGTAACGGAACTTGTTCCATCTGAACCGAAAACGTGCGCCGTCCGTCGTCGCCATCCACCCGTTGTAGAAATCAATGATGTCACTGTTTGAACGGTAGTTCACCACGAGCGGGATAATCTTGCACTCGCCCTCGGCAAACTTCGCCGGAAACTCAAGGATATTACGGATAGTCGCGCCACGGAATCGGTAGAGACCTTGGTCGTCGTCTCCCACGACACAGATGTTCTTATGATTGCCTCCAAGCAGGAAAACAATCTGCTCTTGGATATAGTTCGTATCTTGGTACTCGTCTATCATGATGTACCGAATCTTGTTCTGGATTTCGGCGAGGATGGACGGGTTGTTCTTCAGAAGCCAGTATGCCTCCGTCTGAATGGCGGAGAAATCCATCAGATTATTTTCCGATAGAACTTTCTGATAGATTTCAAGCACACTCCCCAGTGCTGCAATTTGAGGATTCGGATCGGCTTTTAAGTCAGTTGGATCGACCAACTCCTCCGTGAGGTTGTTTACGAATTCACAGATATCTCCCGCTTGCCGCCAAGCGCCGCTATTCGTAAGGATAGAGTCGATATCAGGGATGTTACGAAATTTATGGATATTCTGGAAGACTGTGTAAGACTGGTCAAATTGATCGAGCATCCGATAGTTCTTCCTCAGACGTGTATATTCAAGGTGCTCTTTAATAATCCGCAGACAAAGCGAATGAAACGTGCCGATATACATCTCGTTGATATTGGCGACGATGCCACGGACGGAGAGTTCGTTCGTGATTCGGGTCACGAGTTCCTTGGCGGCTTTCTCGGTAAAGGTTGCCATAAGGATTTGCTCCGGCTTGACTCCGCGCTCCTGAATCAGATAGATGGCGCGTTGCACAAGGGTATAGGTCTTCCCTGTGCCGGGTCCGGCGGTTATAAGAACGGGTCCGTCTGCAGACTCGATTGCGATCCGCTGCCCCTCATTGGCGTTGCCGAAGTTGAACATATGATTGACTCCTTTGTTGGCGATTTGCATTCTAGAAGGATTCTTCTTTTGTCAATTATGGGAAATAATGTTCATCACCATATTGATACGATTATACCATGTTTAAGCCGTTTTGTAAATATTCGCAGGCTTAAAAAACGTATTTTTTTAATGCGCTAAATTTTCAATTTATCCTTGATTCAGGCCATTTTTGGAACAACTTCAACTCAACATTATTTCCCATAATTATCAATCGTCTGCATCCCGCTAACAATGGGGATTTTTATTTGTATAGCCAGATTTACAGGCCACAAATTGTCCACAGTAGAATCCCGCAAAAGCCGCTTTTTATAGCGCTTTGCCTTGGCGCCGAAAATTATGTTGAAATAAAGGCCACAGACAGCCCGCGGGATTTGTTTTCCGGCAATAGAACCTGATATTTGGCGGGTGCGACATCTCCATTCGGGAGGTAAGTGCGGAAAAAGGCCGTGAAAACAAAAATCTGCGCCGATTTCGCGCAGATTTTTTTGAAGAAAAGAAAAATTCCTTGGTGTCTCCCCTTCGCAAGGGGCGATGTCGGGCTCGCCCGACAGAGAGGTCAAAGGCAGGCGAGACGAGCAGTCGTCAAATATAGTGACCCACAGTCACAGGGTCCGCTTTTTTTGTTGATTTTGAGTGAATTAAATTTTTTTGTTCCTTTACCTTTGCCGATATGATATAATTGTACCATAAATCCTGTGTGGAGAGACAGAAAATGGCCGAATATCCCGTTTTTACCTTAATGCATAAGAACATCCCGACAGTCGATCTGGAAATTGATTCCAACGGCTTTATTTATCATATTCTCAAAATCCATGACGAAAAGCATCTCCCTCCCGGTATTTCCACTGCCAAAAATACCCCTGACCGCGATTCTTTGAACGAATGGCTGCGCAGTCGCTCCATTCCCGCGAGCAGAATGGGCATACAGGAAGTTCTGGAAAAACTGTCGGTCAAAACGCCGGAACAATTGATCACAAAATGTTTCGGATTGAGTCTCTCCGACCAATACTGGCTCTCTCCGAAAGGATCCGGCTTGAAATGGGAAAACATCAATTTTTTTACGAATCCCTTTTCGACAGATGTGGGGAATATCCTGTTCGGACAGGATCCCCGCGGGGATCGGCAGATTGATTTGCTTTCGCCGGACAACACGTCGGACGGCTGGCTGCAAAAAAAATGGATTATTCAGGAAGGCAGGCGCTGCCTGATCAAGGGCGGGAGCGCCTATTTCAAGCAGGAACCCTATAACGAGGTGATCGCCGGTGAAATCATGAAGCGCCTCGGCATCCCCCACGTCGAATACCGGCTGATTCAAGATCAAGGCGTTCCATTTTGCGTCTGCGATAATTTCGTCACTGCGGAAACGGAATTGATTCCAGCCGCCCGGGTTAAAGATCTCTTCAAACGAAACAACAGCGATTCGCGCTTAACGCATTTCCTGAAATGCTGCGATATTTTGGGCATTCCGGATGTGGCGTCGTCCCTTGATCAAATGCTGGCGCTGGATTTTCTCATTTCAAATGAAGACCGCCATTTCCACAATTTCGGATTCCTCCGAAAGGCCGAAACCCTCGAATGGATAGGCATGGCGCCGATCTATGACAGCGGAACGTCCCTCTGGCTGAACGCCGAACGGGTCGGGCAATCCGTACAATGTAAGCCTTTCAGAAAAACCCATGATGAGCAAATCGCTCTTGTCAAGGATTTCAGCCGGTTTGATCCCGAACGGCTCTCCGATATTGAAGAAGTGATCTTGTCGACGTTCTCCTCTTCGAGGACGATTCCGGCGGAACGCCAAAAGGATATTGTCGCCGCCGTCAAGGTTCGGATTTTGCGCTTGGAGAAGATGGCGGGACGGTGAGATACCGCGTAATCCCGTCGATCACATCCACATCCCCGAATCCGCCGGCCTTGGTGACGATAACCGGCGAAAGGGCCGGATCTCGGCCTGTGGTTTTGGCGATCACGACGCCCGGGGCGATTTCTTCCAGCGGGAAGATCCCGTCGCAGCCCAATTTTTCGATGATCCCGATCAGCGTAT
The DNA here is from genome assembly GCA_031272775.1 of Fusobacteriaceae bacterium. Taxonomy (NCBI): domain Bacteria; kingdom Fusobacteriati; phylum Fusobacteriota; class Fusobacteriia; order Fusobacteriales; family Fusobacteriaceae; species Fusobacteriaceae bacterium. The sequence continues at coordinate 33,388 of JAISTB010000007.1, forward strand.
CGCCGCCAAAGACAACTAAATTTTTGATTTTTGAACTCTTGAGGATCTCTTTTACCAGAAGACCGACCCGGTCCGCGATCCGCAGGCCCAGCTGTTTCGATTCGATCCCCTTTTCCCGGGCGTAGGTCTCCGTTTTTGCCAATTCCCCGTAATCTCTCAGCGTCCGCACAAGCATCTTTCCCTTTTTGCCGACTTCCGCGGCAATTTTTTTCGCAAGAGCGGTAAATTCAGGCGTTTCCGGGAAATCCGGATCGAGGATCTCCCGGGATTTCAGCGTGTAGCTCGAAAATCCATGATCCTCCGCGTAGTTTGCCTGATCGACGGAAATCTGGTTTACGCTGCCGCAGAGAAACAGAAAGCGCCGATCCTCCAAGACGAGGGCTTTTTCTTTTTCAGTAGCAGGCGGAATCCATTCCGAAAGCACTTCGGCAAACCCCGCGCAACCTGCCGTATGGCGCAATTTCCCCCGCTCTCCCAAACATTTTCCGATTTCCGCCAGATCGGCGTCGGTTTCCCCGTCGCAAACGCGGATTGTCCCCGACTCATGAGGCGGCAAATCCTGTCCGGGATCCTCTCCTTTTTCGCAAAGAACTACCGCGCAGGGGCTCTGGGCCGCCAGGATTTTTATGACCTCACTTTCGCGCACGGGATTGAGGGGATCCCTGGCGAAGACCGTCTCCGCCAGGGGGACGCCGTTGACGTAATGGATGCCTTTTACGGTAGTTCTGCCGCTCTTGGGCAGAGCCGGTACAAAGATCACTTCAGCCGTCCCAAGCCCTTCAAGAAAGCCCGTCACCTCTGCGCCAACATTGCCGCGCAGGGTGGAGTCGGTCTTTTTGTAAAAAAAGCAGCCGGGTATATTCCGGAAACGCGCGGTCAGGGCGCGGACTTTCTCCCGGGCCGCCTCAGGCCTGTCGTGGCGGCTTTCCGTATCGACAACGAGAACCCCGGTCCCCGCCGGGACCGACTCCGGGCCGATGCTTTGATCGGCCGTCACCAGCGTCGGGACGCCCTTTTTTGAAAATTGGACCCCCGTATCGAGGGCCCCGGTAAAATCATCGGCGATAATGAGGAGCTTCAGCATGTCAATCCATTCCTTTTGCCGCATTTTCCCCTACTCTTTTTTTGCCGCTCCACCGCAAGCCGGATCGCGTAATCCACAGCGCTTTTCAGGCTTAACGCGTTGGCGGTTCCCTTCCCCGCCTGATCGAAGGCCGTTCCGTGATCGACCGATACGCGAATGATGGGTAGCCCCAACGTGATATTGACCCCCTGCACCGCTTCCCATTGCGCTTTTTCCTTGTTGTAGACAAACCCGACCAGTTTCAAGGGGATGTGCCCCTGATCGTGGTACATGGCAACCACGATGTCGTACCATCCGCCTCTGGCCTTGGAAAATACCGAATCAGGCGGGATCGGACCTTCGGCATTGATCCCTTCCGCTTTCGCGAGGGCAATGGCGGGGATGATCTCCGTCAGTTCTTCCGTTCCGAACAATCCGTTTTCTCCGCTGTGGGGGTTGAGACCGGCGACACCGATCTTTGGCGTCTGGATTCCGAGATCCCGGCAGGCGGCGTCCGCCAGTCGAATGACTTCGAGGACGCGGTCTTTTTTGACCCTGTCGCAGGCTTCCCGCAAAGATACGTGGGTGCTGATGTGTATGACTCGCAGATTTTCACAGGCAAGCATCATCGCGTATTTTTTTGTTCCGGTGAGCTCGGCGTAAATTTCCGTGTGCCCCGCGTAATGATGGCCTGCCAGATTCATGGCTTCTTTGTTCAGCGCGTTTGTTACGGTGGCGTCCACTTCCCCCGACAGGGCAAGCTCGATTGCGCGTTTTACATATTGGAATGCGGCGTTTCCCGCTATCGGAGACACTTTTCCGGGAATGAGTTTCTCCCCGTCCACCAGGCGCAAATCCAAAATATCCACTGTTCCGTATTGGAAAAGCGCTTCCGAAACCTGCGCGATCGGATGAATGATCAACAGCCTCTCCCGCAGAATTTCCCCGGTTTTTTCCAAAACGGAGGCGTCTCCGATCAAAAGCGGCCGACACCGTCCGTACAGGCTTTTTTCCCCGAAGACTTTCAGGGATATTTCCGGTCCTATGCTTGCCGGATCTCCCATCGTAATTCCGACGATTGGCTGATACACGTTACCTCCCTGAATGCTGTCATGTGATCACCTTCGTTTCCATGATTTTTCTCTCATCACAATCCTACCTTTTTTTTCGGAGAATTTCAAGCAAAATTTTTCCCATAAAAAAACTGTTATAGAATGAGGGCTGTCATCCTATAACAGTTTTGGCTTGCTTTCTTATTTCTTGTTAACGAGAACGCCCAGGTCCTTTCCGGCGGTGAATTTCACAGCCTTTTTGGCGGGAACTTTCATCTCTTTCCCGGTCTGGGGATTCCGGCAGGTCCTCGCGGCCCGTTCCACTACTTTGAATTTACCGAAGCCGAGAAAAGAAACTTCATCGCCTTTGGCCAGCGCCTTTTCTACTGTTGCTACGAAAGCAACCGCTTTTCTTTCCGCTTCCGCTTTTGTTGAAAAATCTCCTTCGGCAAAATAAAGATCAACAAACTCTTTCTTCGTCATGATTGATTTCCTCCTTAAAATAAAAGTTTCGTCAAGATATGGATGGTTGTCCGTCTTCCGGCGGCAGAGCACAAATTATTTCCGGTACCAGCGCGTAACCATACAACATTAAACATCTTTCATTATTATACCATATTTTACGATCTTTTCAAGCCCCCAACGCCAATTTTTTGCGTTTTTTTTCACTTTCTCAAAAAAGAGACTTTTGATTCGATTCGCTCAAGTTGCCAATACACCCCAATTTCCGGAGTTTGTCGAGGATCGTGCCCGACAGCTGCGTCCTTTTTCTGAGGTCCTCGTAGGATAAAAATTCTTCCTTGCAGCGCTCCTCGACGATCTTTGTGGCGGCCGATTCGCCGAGACCGTTCAGAGCGATCAGGGGGAATCTGATTTTTCCTTCCTCAGGCACGAATTTTTTCGCGTCGGACTTGAAGAGGTCTATGGGGAGGAAGGAGAAGCCGCGGGCGTTCATTTCCACAATGACTTCGCAAACCGTGAGCGTGGCCTTTTTCTTGGCGTCAAGGTTGCTTTCCCTGCGCAGGGCCTTGATTTGCTCTTTGACGGCCCCCACGTCCCGCATCAGCTCATAGTTGAAATCTTCGGCCTTTCTTGAGAAATACGCCGCGTAAAAGGCCAGGGGATAATGGACCTTGAAATAGGCGATCCGCATGGCCATCATGACGTAGGCCACCGCGTGCCCCTTGGGAAACATGTACTTGATCTTGCGGCAGGATTCGATATACCAGTCGGGGACGTTTTTGGCGCGCATTTCCGCCGAATGTTTCTCCCATTTGGCCGGATCTTTGGAAGGCTTTCCCTTCCGGACGAATTCCATGATGTCAAAGGCCTGTTGCTTCGATATGCCGCAGTCGATCAGGTAGTTCATGATGTCGTCCCGGACCGTGATGATCTCTGAAAGGGTGGCGGTCCCGTTCTTGACGAGCTCCTGGGCGTTGTTGAGCCAGACGTCCGTCCCGTGGGACAGACCCGCGATCCGGACCAGTTCCGTAAAGGTCCGGGGCTTTGTGTCCTTGAGGATCTTGATGACGAAATCCGTGCCGAATTCCGGTATCCCGTAAGTCCCGATATCGGATCCGATGTCGTCGCCTTTGACCCCCAAGGGTTCCGTACCCCGGAAAATCTTCAGGGTCTCGGGATCCGTCAGCGGGATCTCATAGACGTCGACGCCCGTGTATTCCTGCAGGAGCTTGATCGTCGTGGGATCATCGTGACCGAGGATGTCAAGCTTGACGAGCTGGTCCTCCATTTCGTGGTAGTCAAAATGGGTCGTGACGGAATCGCTGGTCTGGTCGTTGGCCGGTTTTTGGACCGGGCAGAACTCGTAGATGCTCACGTCGTTGGGCAGCACGATCATGCCGCCGGGATGCTGGCCCGTGGTCTTTTTCGCCCCTTCGATGAGCTTCGCGAGCCGTTCGATATGGGCGCGCTCGATGGGGATGTTGTTTTCCTCATAATATTTTTTGATGTAGCCGTAGGCGTTTTTCGCGGCCAGGGTGGAGATGGTTCCCGCCTTGAACACGTTTTCCCGTCCGAAGAGCGTCTCGCAGTAGCGGTGGATCTCGCTCTGGTATTCGCCCGAGAAATTGAGGTCGATATCGGGGGTCTTTTCGCCGTCAAAGCCCATGAAGACTTCGAAAGGAATCGTAAATCCGTCTCTCCGGAGCGGTTTTCCGCATTTGGGGCAGATCTTCTCGGGCATATCGACGCCGCAGCCCGCTTTATCGGTAAATTCCGAATATTTGCAGTCGGGATTGTCGCAGATGTAGTGGGGGTACAGGGCGTTTACCTCGGTAATGCCCATCATATAGGCCACGAGACTCGAGCCCACGGATCCCCGGGAACCGACCAGATAGCCGTTGTCAAGGGATTTTTTCACTAGTTTCTGGGCCGAGAGATAGAGCACGGCGAAGTCATTATTGATGATGGCGTCGAGCTCTTTTTTGAGCCGTTCGGAAACGACCTCGGGCAGAGGATCCCCGTAAATCCGGTGCGCCTTTTCATAGGTCATCTCTTTGATGATTTTTTCGGCGTTTTCGATTTTCGGCGGGAAAAAATCCTCGGGAATCGGGCGCACGTCCTCGATTAAACCGGCGATCCGGTTTGTGTTGGCGACGACGATCTCCCGGGCGGTTTCCTCGCCGAGCCAGGAAAATTCGGCAAGCAACTCGTCGGTCGTCCGGAACCAGAATTTGTTGTCCGTCATATAGGATTCGGGCTTGTAGGCCGTCCCGCCGCCGTAGACGAGAACGCTTCTGAGGATGGCGTCGGACTCGTTGAGATAGTGAACGTCGGAGGAAGCGGTCACCGGAATTTCGTGCTCTCTGGCGAGGCGGTAAAACCAGCGGTCCATGTCCATGACGTCCGTGAGATCTTTCATGACGCCGCTTCCGCTGTCGTCGACCAGTTCTGCGTAGGCTCCCATGGGGAGAAATTCGATGTAATCATAGAAGCTGACGCTTTCGGCGGCCTTTTCAAAGTCATAGTGCAGATAATGGGCGGTCAGTTCTCCGTAATTGAGATTGTGAGCCGTCAGCGCCGAACCCACGAGGAGGCCCTCCCGTTTTTCCTGCAAAAGGGTTTTGGGGATTTTGGGCTTTCTGTTGCCGTAATAGTCCGTGTGGGCCAGCGAAATCAGCTCATAGAGGTTCCGGAGGCCGGTTTTATTTTTGACAAGCAGGACGCAGTTGTAGCATTCGGCGTTCTTGATGTTCTTCGGAAAGGCCCCGTCGAAGTCCAGGAGATTTTTTACGCCCTTTTCCCGGTATTTTTCCAGGAAGATCGTGAACATCAGCGACGTGGCCTGGGCGTCGTCCACGGCCCTGTGGTGATTTTCCAGCGAAAGGCCCAGGAGCTTGTTGAGGGGACCCAGTCCGTAGGATTTGAGGCCCGGATAGATGGCCTTGGCTAACGTCAACGTATCCATGACCGAGGGCCGGAAATCGATCCCGAGGATCTTTTTGGCGTCCCGGGTAATAAAGCCCATGTCAAAGGGCGCGTTGTGGGCGACCATGGTGGCGTCCCCGGCAAATTCCAGAAAGGCCGGCAGCACTTCGTCGATCGCGGGTTCATTGGCGACCATTTGATCCGTTATGCCCGTGAGTTCCTGGATCTTTGGCGGAATGGGGCGTCCCGGGTTTACAAAGCGGGAAAAGCGATCGACAATCCGGGTACCTTTGAGCTTTACGGCGCCGATTTCGATAATGGGGTTTTCGTGCTCATTGAGCCCGCAGGTCTCCAGGTCGAAGACGACGAAGGTTTCTTCTTCAAAGTCGATGTCTTTGGGATTCCGGATGATGTTTTCCCCGTCGTTGACAAGCGAAATCTCGCAGCCCAGAATGAGCTTGAAGTCTTTTCCCTTTTCCTTCGCCGCTTTATATGCCCGGGGAAAGGCGTGAACGACTGCGTAATCGGTAATGGCAATGGCTTTATGCCCGTATTCGGCCGCTCGTTGGATCAATTCCCCCGCGTCGCAAACACCTACCATTTCGCTCATTTTTGTGTGGGTGTGCAGCTCCACCATTTTTTCCGGCGCTGTATCGGTCTTCTTTTCTTCGCCCAACGTGAGGGGATTGATGGAGGAAGCCCAAAATTCAGGCTCCTTGTCGGGGCTATTGTCGTTGATTTTTTTCGTTCCGCTGAGTTTCACGTATTTCATGGCGGCAAAATCCGTATCCAGATTGGGGGACAGCCAGAATTTGGCCATCATGGAATTTTTTTCGTCGGTAATGCCGATGGTGGCGATCATGCGCCCGGTTCGCGTTTCCCGGGTCTCATAGTGGAAGACCTTCCCCTGGACGACAATGCCTTCGTCGCCTGGATCGAGGGCGTAATATTCGTCGATGGGGATCACGGAACCCTTGATCTCCGCCTGGAGCCGTTTTCCCTTTCCGCCGTCGTTGGTTTTCCAAAAGGGGGCGCTTTTTCCCTGAGCGGGAGCGGCGCCGAAGGATACGCTTTTTTCCTTTTTCTTCGGCATATCGCCGATATTGACGATATTGCTTTTTTCCGCTTCCTCCTCCAGCTCCTTGAGCTTGGCGTCGGAAAGATCCACGATTTCGCTGACTTCCTTGGAAAAATCCCCCAAGTCAAGGCAGACCTCGATCTCCGGGACGCCAAAATTTCTGATGATCTCTTCCAGCTTCGACTGGATGCGCATCTCCTTCAGCGTCTTGATCGCGAGCTCGTTGTTCAGCTGCAAATGCACGGTAAATTTTTCCCCGGACTGCTCCGTGGAAATCCGGTAGAAATATAAAAAAGTCCTCGAGGTCGCGTTTTTGTTCTTGAGCCGTTTGATGGCCCTTTCAACGATATCCTTGATGTCCCCGGGCGTAAAATTCCCTTCCCGGTACCGGATCTTGAAATCGATTTCGAGGTCTTGCCATTTTTTCCGGACCTTGTCGTAGATCAGCTCCACTTCGTTTAAAAATTTGGGCGAGACGACGTCGCAGACGAGATCCATCCGTTTGTTTTTTTCATAAAAAATGATTTTATCCACATAGACATTCCGGATCCCCATCTGGCTGAACAGGTTCTCCTGCGGAATGATTACTCTCTGAAATTCGCTCATGTTTCCTCCCGTTTCTTTTCTACGCTTCTCCCAGCAGTCTGTCCAGGATAATGGCCGCAGCCGCCCGGACCGACAAATGATTGTACTCCGACTTGCCCCGGATGGGCTCAAGGATCACGTCCGCCATGTCCATGACGGCGTCCGTCAGGCCCCAGCCGGTTCCGAAGAGAATGAGATAGGGCCTTTCGTCATTCCTGATGGCTTTCGCCAGCGCCTCATAACTCGTGGATCCCGTGAAGGTCCGGGCCGAGGTCGTCACGATCACGGGGGCCGCCCCGTTTTCCGTCGTGATCCGGTGAATGAGCTTCTCGATGCTGCCGGTAACCCTGGTGATCCCGAAGGCTTCCCCCCGGTTTTTGTTGTAGTTGCCGCCGGCGCCCTCCCGCCAATAGGAGATGATCCGCTCCGTCAGGACTTTTTGCGCATCGGCGGGAATGATCAGATGGTATTCCCTGACGCCGTAAGTCCGGCATGTCCGCGAGATGTCGTGGATGTCGAAGTTGGTAACCGAAGTGCAGACTTCCTCGTGCTTTCGGTTGTAGACCGGATAATGGACGAGGGCCACATAAAGATTATTTCGCATCGCTTTCGTCCTCCGTCCGCTTGCTTTCCGCGTCAGCTTTTTCCCGCTCTTCCCTCAGGATTTCCTCATAGAGTTTTTTTTCGAGCTCGGAAAATGTCCGCCGCAAAATGAGGTCGGGCCTCTTTTTCCGGGTTCGCCGCAGGCTCTCTTTCAGACGCCACCACTCGATATTCTTGTGGTGGCCGGAAATCAACACTTCCGGAACGACCTGGCCCTCATATTCGCAGGGCCTGGTATACTGCGGAAAATCCAGGAGCCCGTCATAAAAAGAGTCCCGCTCATAGGATTCTTTCTTGATGACGCCGTCCACCAGCCTTGTCACGGCGTCCATAATAACCATGGCCGGAAGTTCCCCTCCGGTCAGGACGTAATCGCCTATGGAAATCTCCAGGGGCCGGGTCCGCTCGAGAACCCTCTCGTCGATGCCCTCATAATGACCCGCGATAATGGTGATTTCCTCTTCTTTCGCCAGTTCTCCCGCCAGTTTCTGCGTGAACGTCACGCCCTGGGGGCTCGTATAAATCAATTTTCCCGACAAGGTCGCCAGCGCCCGCAAGAGGGGCTCCGGCTTCATGACCATGCCGCCCCCTCCGCCAAAGGGGACGTCGTCGGCCTGTCTGTGCTTGTCCCAGGCAAAATCCCGGATGTTGATCACCCGGATATCGATGAGCTTTTGCTCCATGGCCCGACCGATGATGCTTTCGCGCCGGAATTCCTCAAAAAGGCCCGGGAAAAGCGTCAATACATTAAATCTCATGTTCTTTCCGCTGCCGTTTCTTCCGGTTTTTTTCTTCGATCATGCCCTCAAGGATCGTCACGCGCAGCGTGTTCTTCTCCCTGTCCACCTTCCGGATGAAGTGGTCGATGGCGGGTACCATGATCTCGTGGTTTTCGTCTTCGATCACGAGGATCGTATACGTGGGCGCGGCGAAAAAATCCGCCACCACCCCTAATTTTTCGTCGGTTTCGTCGTCTATGGCCTCCATATGGAGGTAGTTGTCCGGCCGTTCTTCCTCTGTTCCGGGCGCCAGTTCCTTCCGAACTTTGATGATGCCGTTCCGGAGAGAATCCGCCCCGTCACGGGTCGAGATGTTCTCAAAGTCCATGATCCATTTGTCCGGCGCTGTCTGTTTCAAAAACCGTACCGTCAGGACGATTTCGTCGCTTTTGTATTTTTTCACGACGACCTTCTCTCCGATCAGGAAGGAAATGTCGTCCAATGTGCTGATGACTTTGACGGTACCCCGCAAATTGTGACTGGCCCATATCTTTCCAACTTCTATCAAGTCCATGATCTCAGTCGATGAATTCCACGTTGATGTTGAGCTTGTCTTTGATCCCTGCCGCCTGCATCACTCCCCTGATGGTATTGGCGGTCAGGCCGTTCTTCCCGATGATTTTTCCCATTTCCCCCCTGGCGACGTTTACGCGAAATGTGACATTGTCATCGACAGCGTCGTATTCGATCTTGACCTGATCTTTTTTCTCGACGAGCTCTTTGATAATGTAGGCGAGCAAATCTTCCAGTCTTTCCATCGATCCTCCTTCATAGTAGTTTTCCTGTTGTCCCTTCCATTATAAAGGTTTTCAGGAAAATGTTCAAGGGAAAATTCAAAAAACAGAGCCGCCTTTTCACGCGCGCCGATTTTATGGGAGCGTCTTTGTTTGTTGATTTTAATTCATAGTTGAAATTAGTATAGTTTTGTTCTATAATAGAACGTTTGTCACATTTCCCGTTCCGGCGAAAGATTTTCGCGTCTCCCCTTGACTTTTTCCCCTTTTCATTGTAATATCGTAGAAATCCATAAAAAAACATCAAGATAACCGGAGTGTGAAATTATATGAGAAAAGTATTGATTTCTGTGCTTGCAACGCTGGCTTTGGCGGCTACCATCGTATCTGCCGGAGAATGGAAACCCAAGGAAAACGTGACGGTTGTCGTGGCCTATAAGGCCGGAACCGGAACAGACAGTACCGCCCGTGTACTGACTTCCCACGCGGAAAAATATGTGGGAAAGACCCTCGTGATCGACAATCTCGAGGGGGGCGCGGGCTCCATCGGCTGGACGCGGATCGCCAAATCCAAACCCGACGGCTATACGATCGGATTTCTCAACCTGCCCAATTTCAATTCTTCCATCACGGAAAAATTAGGCGCTTACACGATCGACAGCTTCATCCCCATCTGCAACCACGTGACGGAAACCTCAGTCGTTTTGGTCGACGCCAAGTCCAAATTCAACACGATCCAGGAACTGATCGAATTCGCCAAAGCGAATCCCGGCAAACTGAAGGCCTCCACAAACGGAAAGAAGGCCTCCAACCATATCGGCGCGCAAATGCTGGCCGTGACTGCGGGCTTCAAGTATGTGGACATCCCCTACGGCGGCACCGCCGACCAGTTGCTGGCCCTCCGGCAGCAGGAAGTGGAGTTTTCCGTGGCCAAAGTGGCCGACTTCGCGGCCTTCAAGTCCGAAGTCAAGGTCCTTGGCGTCTTTGACGCGAAGCGGCTCCCCGAATACCCGGACGCCCCCACCATCGGCGAATTGGGCTATTACGACAAATGGCTCGGTTCCTCCCGCTGTATCGTGGCTCCCGCGGGAACGCCCAAGGAAATCATTGATTTTTACGCGGAAGCCTTCCGGAAGACCATGGAGGATCCCGACTACTTGAAAGCGGCCAAAGCCGCCGGCATTGAGACAAACTACCTCAACCCCGAGCAGACCGGCGAGATCATCAAACAACAGCAGGCCTTCGCGGAAAGTCTCGAAGATATCTGGAAGTAAGCGTTCCTGCCCTTCCAAAGTAAACAGGAGGCATTGCTTATGAAAAAAACGGATATCGGCGTCGTCGCCTTCATGTACGCCGTCTGCGCGCTGTTTTTCGCGCTGACGCTGGGCCTGAAGAAAGAGGCGCAGACCTACCCGCTCTTTATTCTTTTGATGCTTTTTTTGCTGACGACCGGCTATGTGGTCAAAATGTTGATAGACGCAAAGAAAAAAGGCGTCTCCTCAGGCCTGGCCGAAGTCTTTGAGGGATTTTTGCCCGGGCAGTTCATCCCGCTTCTCGTGATGATCGTCCTCTATCTGATCCTCATTTATGTCGTCGGCTTTTATATCGCCACCGTGGCCTTTGTCACCGTGAGTCTGATCTTTCTGAAAATCAAACGCTGGCAGATCCTCTTAACCAACGCCGCGCTGATCTGTCTCATTTATTGTTCGTTTACCCTGTTTTTGGGCGTACATCTGCCCGCGGGGATGCTTTTCGGGTAAAGGAGGTCAACCCATGCTGAATACCTTATCTCTGATGGGAGCGGGCTTCATCAACGCTTTGACCCCCATAAACCTTTTGGCCATGGCGGCGGGCACCGCCATCGGCATCGTGATCGGCTGTCTGCCGGGTCTCTCCGCCGCCATGGGCGTGGCGCTTCTGCTGCCGCTCACGTTCAGTATGAAGCCCGCCACGGGTCTCATCGTACTTGGGGCCATCTATTGCGGCGCGATTTTCGGCGGGTCCATTTCCGCCATCCTGATCCACACGCCGGGGACGCCGGCTTCGGCCGCAACGGCCATCGAAGGCTATCAGATGACGCTCAAGGGCAAAGCGGGCAAGGCTCTTGCCACTTCCTGCATTTCCTCCTTTTTCGGAGGGCTGCTCTCCTGCATCAGCCTGTATTTCTTCGCGCCGCCTCTGGCGCAGTTGGCCATGAAATTCAAATCCCCGGAATATTTCTGGTTGTCGCTCTTCGGGCTCACGATTATCGCCGGGGTATCCACAAAATCCATGCTGAAAGGACTGATGTCGGGAGCTCTGGGGCTCCTTCTCTCGACGATCGGCATGGACCCTCTCGAAGGGGTGCAGCGCTTCATGTTCGGCCAGTCGTCCCTCTATGAGGGCATCAACACCACCTGCGCCCTGATCGGGCTCTTCTCCATGTCTCAGGCGCTGATCCTGGCCGAAAAGGCCATCAAGGAGCGCGCCAAAGCGACGGAATTCAGCGACAAGATCACGCTGTCCAAGTCCGAGATGAAGCGGATCACGCCGACCATCATCCGCTCGTGGATCATCGGCAACCTGATCGGAATCCTGCCCGGCGCAGGCGCTTCCATCGCCTGCTTCATGGGCTACAACAACGCCCGGCAGTTCTCCAAGCACAAGGAGGAGTTCGGCAAGGGCTCCATCGAAGGCGTGGCGGGTTCCGAAGCCGCCAATAACGCCGTAACGGGAGGATCGCTCATTCCCATGCTGACGCTGGGGATCCCCGGCGAATCGGTGACGGCTGTCCTCATGGGGGGCCTCATCATCCAGGGTCTGCAACCGGGACCCGAGCTTTTTACGCGGCACGCGGCCATGACCTATACGTTTTTCGCGGGCTTTGTGCTCGTGCAGTTCTTTATGCTGGGTATCGGCATGCTGGGCTGCCGGGGCTTCGCCAAGATTTCCCGGCTCTCCGACGCGATTCTGATCCCCAGCGTTTCGGTACTCTGCGTTGTGGGGGCTTACGCGATCCACAAGAACTTTATCGACGTTGTGATCATGATGATCTTCGGCGTATTGGGCTATTTCATCCGAAAATTTGACCTCAACCCCGCCGCCATTGTGCTGGCGCTGATCCTGGGGCCCATCGGAGAAAAGGGCCTGCGGCGTTCGCTGCTCCTTTCGGGCGGCAATCCCGGGATATTGTTCTCGACGCCCCTTTGCTGGATTTTGATTATTTTATGCGTCTTGGGGATCTTCTCCCCGCTCTTTATGAACAAAGTGGAAAAGACGTCCATTGAAAAAGCCGGCGGCGATATCCCCGACGAAACCGGGGACGATCCGGTCCGGACAGCGGATTAAGGCGCGGGGCGGAATTTCAATCGGATCCGCACGATTTCCGGCCGGTTTCCGATCCGCACGGGCGGGCCCCAGGTCCCGACCCCGTTTGTCACGTAAAAATGCGTATTTCCGATTTTTTTATAGCCCCAGGCGACTTCATAAAGGGCTTTCACGATATGATTGACGGGCCAGAACTGCCCGTAGTGGGTATGGCCGGAAAATTGGACGTCAACGCCCGCCGCGGCCGTCTCCCCCAGCTCATAGGGCTGATGGTCCAGGACGATGACCGGGAGGTTCTCCGTGACCCCCGCCATAAGCTCCGCGATCCCTTTTCGTGAAAACCCCCGCCTCGGGGCCGAACGATCTTCCCGTCCGATCACGTAAAAAGCGTCGGCGATTTTTGTGATGTCGTCGCGCAGCATATTTACCTTGTGCGCGCGAAGATAGTCGACGGTCTTTTGCACGCCCCCGAAAAACTCATGATTTCCCGTGCAGGCATAGACGCCGTAAAGGGCCTTGATCCGTTTGAATTCCTCCCCCATGTCCTCCCGGATCACAGGCTCGGCGCCGCGGTCCGCCACGTCGCCGGGAATAAGCACCACATCGGGATGCAATTCGTTGATCTTATCGACGATCTTTCCGAGACGCGCCCGCCCGATGAGGATCCCCAGATGCAGGTCCGACAGCAGGACAATATCCAGTTTCGTAAGCCCGCCGGCCGCCTTGTCCACGGTAAATTCCAGCTCCCGGATACGCGGAATACGGGAATTGATGTGCCCGCCGAGGACCGCTATCCCCACAATTCCCGAAACCATCAGCGCCGTCAGGTGTTTTGCCCGGAGCGGGTTCCGGCTTAGGGCCGCGGGGAAAAAGGGGCGGATGTGGTTCGCGAGGCGCAAGGAGTCAATAAAAAGCGCCGCCAGAAAAAAATAGATCAGCGCCACGATCCAGAACGAGCCGACCCAGGCGAGAACCGTCCCGGTGAAGGGCGGAAATCGCGTTTCCACATAGCGGCCCAGGAAAAAAGAGAGGGCGGCAATCCAGTACAAAACAACGTAGAGGGCCCGTAACAACGGGCCCCCCGGAAGGACTTGCCACCCCCGGATAAAGACATAAATATTCATCAAGAGCAATATGACCACTGGCAGAATAAACAAAGAGGCAAACCTCCTTAGAACCGTTTCAAAATCCCCTCAATGGCCGCTCTGGCTTCCGCCGGCAGCGCGTCTCTGCCCCCCTTGAAGGTTTCGAGAGAATTGAGATAGTCGACCCGGCTCTGGAACTGACCTTTCAAAACCTTCAGATAGTCGGCGCTGGAAAAATCGGGAACGAAACCCTCGATATCCATGGTCTCGATCTCGGTTATGGGACCCAGGGCCTTGAATGCCGCCGTTTCATCGACAATTTTTTCGATGATGTCTATGGTCGTTTCCTTGGGGATCTTCTTTTCGAGGAAATGTCCCGTATTGAGGATATAGCAGGCGACTCCCCTTACCTCAAAGAGATACTTGAATTTCTTGTAGTCCTCGCCTAAAGGATACGTCCGGAAAGGATTGGCGTAGGGCTCGAAGACCAGCGCGTTGGGATCGACCCCCTCGGCCAGCTTTTCGGCTGTCGTCCGTTTCGTCGCGAGACAGGCCCCCATGACCGAGGCCAGCGTCGGATCCGTCAGTTTTACCACCGGCGGCAGCGAAGGGTCTTTCATGAGCCATACGATGGAATTAATCGGTTCTTCCATTTTGTCGACGCGGTTGGCGGCCCAGAGTTTGGACTTGATGGCCCGGCCGTTGCCGTTTCTTATATCCTCGGTCACAATGACTTTCTTGCCTTCCATATCCTGCGTCACGCCCACATTCTGCACCGTAATCAAAAACTTGTTGTCGGGAGAGGTCAGCGGATAATCTTGGGTCTTGTCGAAATACGTGGGTTCCATGGCCACGGTGGAGCCGTTTTCGGAGGAAATGATATAGGCGTCGTCATGAAGCACGGTCACATCGTATTTACCGCCGTGTTTGGCGTGGGTCAGCGTGGATTTTCCGGAGCCAGACAGCCCGAATACGCCCAATACGTGGGCTTTTTTGTCTTTGCGCACGATGCGCTTCAGGCCGCCGTGACAGGAGGCGTAGCCGTTGCGGTTGGCGATGCTCCAGGCCAGCGTCAGCGTTCCTTTCTTGTGTTCGCCGAAATAGCGCATGCCCAAAAGACAAGCGCAGTTGTGTTCGGGATCGAAGTAGGCCAGGCCGTTGGGGAATTTCGGATGCACGTAATCGGGTACGGACACGATGTAGATGTCCGGCTCGTCGCCTATGGGTTTGGATTTCCCGTACATCTCGTCGTAGAAGGGCGTGATGTACTGGAAATTCAGCAGCCAGTTGTAGAGCGTGTTTTCAAAATTTTCCGGAACCAGCAGATTCGCCCGCAGGATAAAATCGGGATCAAGGCCGATATAGGCCTGGGTGTGGTACATTTTTTTAAATCTGGTCAAATAGACGGCC
Organism: Fusobacteriaceae bacterium; assembly: GCA_031272775.1. Classification (NCBI taxonomy): domain Bacteria; kingdom Fusobacteriati; phylum Fusobacteriota; class Fusobacteriia; order Fusobacteriales; family Fusobacteriaceae; species Fusobacteriaceae bacterium. The sequence goes on from JAISTB010000007.1 coordinate 48,470, forward strand.
TCTCTCAAGACTTTGCAGATTTCCCCCTCGTCGACGCCCTTTTCGCCCAAAATTACTCGTGCTCCCGCGAAACGACCGACAGTCTCCCCGTCGTTGAACAAAAGGATTTTGGCGTCGGCGGGAAGTCCGATGGATTCCGGCTTATAGACCGGCATATCCGTCTCAATGGTCCCTACCGCAGCCTTTGCCATCTCGTATGCCTTTCCGATGTCGTTCATTTTCACCACGTTGTTTCCGTAAAACGCGGTCTCAATTGTGGTACGGGACATGGAAAACGCCCGTTTTCCCTGAGTTACATCCGCTCTTTGAAACTTCGCAATTGTTGACATATAACGCCTCCTCATAGAAATTTATTTTTTATTCCTCTCGTTCCCCATCCGCTTGATGAACCGCTCCGGCGCAGGCAATTCCAGCTCCAGATTGTATCGGGGAATTTTCAGATAACAGGAAAACAAATACAGCGTCTCCCCCTTTTCCTTTTCTCCGTATTTTCCGTCTCCCACGACAGGGTTCCCCCTTGCCGCCAGTTGCACCCGCAATTGATGGGTCCGTCCGCTTTCGAGCTCTCCCGCCAGGAGCGTCAGGCCCTTTCTTTTGCGTAAGACCCGAAAATGGCTGACGGCTTCCCTGGCGCCGGGTTCCGCTCCGGGCAGGACCACGACCCGCTCCTCTTCTTTTCTGAGCCAGTTCCTGAGCGTAAAATGCCGCTCGGCGATCTCCCCGTGGACCAGGATGTAATAGCGCTTCGTGATGTCCCGTCGGCGAATATCCTGAGAGAGGGCCCTTGTGACCGTAAGCTTTTTCGAGCCCAGGACGAGGCCCGAGGTGCTTTTGTCGATGCGGTTGACAAAATTGAACTCGGGATTTTCCGTATAGCTCTTGATCAGCTCGGAAAGGCCTACTTCATGACCGCTACCCTTGTGCATCACGACTCCCGGCGCTTTATTGTAGACGAGGATGTCGTCATTTTCAAAGACGATCCCGCTTTGGATTTCGGCCCAGCTCATGACCCCGCGCGGAAGTTCTTTCTCCGCCGGCGGTTTTTTTTCACTTCCTTCGGCCTTGTTTCCGATCGCGCCTGTAAAATCGGCGCTGACCTGATCCCCTCTGCGCAGATGATAGTTTTCTTTGGCCTTTTTTCCGTTCACCCGGGCAAGACCCTTCCGGATCCCTCTAAAAATGGCGTCCAGAGGCGTATCCGGAAAATGGTTGCGCAAAAACCGGTCAAAGCGCGCGTTTTCATACTTTTCGTCGATCGTGAATTCCATTCTATTCCCCGCGATAAATCTTGACGCTCTGGACGATCCCCAGCATCATAAAGGAAAAAAGCAGAGAACTTCCGCCATAGCTCATAAAGAGCAAAGGCAGGCCCGTAACAGGCATGACGCCCATGATCATGCCGATATTGACCGCCACGTGGAAAAAGAAAATCGAGGCGATGCCATAGCAGACGAGTTTGCCGTAGGGATCTTCCGTCGTATCCGCGACTTGCAGGATCTGAAAAATCAGGATCAGGTAGAGCGCCAGGAGAATGAGTCCGCCCACGAGACCCCGTTCTTCAAGGAAAACGGAACCGATAAAGTCCGTATGGGATTCGGGCAAAAAACGGAGTTTGCTCTGGGTGTTGTTCATGAAGCCCTTGCCGTAGACGCCGCCGGAACCGATGGCGATCATGGACTGGATCACGTTCCAGCCGCTGTCGCTGATGTTGCTTTCGGGATTCAAAAATGTCAGGATCCGCTCCCGCTGGTAGTCCTTGAGGACGAAAAGATAGACGAGCGGGACGGAAACCACGGCCCCCGCCACCATCAGGGCGATCATTTTCCAGTCGATGCCGTGGATAAAGACGAGGACGACGTAGATCACAATGAGCACCAGGGAAGTCCCCAGATCCGGCTGCCGGAGGATCAAAAGAAAGACCGGCAGGATATGCAGGCCCGCCAGGAAAAGGCTCTTGACGCCGTCAAAGCGTTCCCGGTAATTCCTCACGAGAAATTCCGAAAACGTCAGGATGATAAAAAGCTTCGCGAATTCCGAAGGCTGCACCGTAAAAGGTCCCAAGGCGACCCAGCGGTAGGCGCCTTTGCGGGAAATCCCGATGACGTAGACCGACATCAGCAAAAGCAGGTTAAAGCCGTAGATGACCTTATAGTATTTTCCGTATTTTTTATAATCGATCAGCGTAAAGAGAATGTAGGCCCCGACGGAAATCCCCAGCCACAGGGCCTCCCGCCGGAAAAAAAGCGAAGTCCTCGTGATGGTGGCGCTGTAAATGGTCGCGAGGCTGATGACGCAAATAAAGAGCGCGTTCAACAACAACAGATGGTTCATTTTTTTGACCCGTTTAAAGATGTTTTTGCTGTTTCGCAGCACAGGCCCTCCCTCCTATCGCGTGCCCGTATGGCCGAATCCGCCGTCTCCGCGGGCCGTGGCGTCCAGGGTTTCGACTTCCGTCCAGCGGATTTGCGCCACTTTGTTCAGGACAAGCTGGCCGATCCGCTCCCCGGGTTGGATCACAAAGTCTTCGGCGCCCAGGTTCGCGACGATGATCCGCACCTCGCCGCGGTAATCGCTGTCTATGGTGCCGGGCGTATTGAGGAGCGTAATCCCGTGTTTGAGCGCCAAACCCGAACGGGGCCGCACCTGGACCTCGTAGCCTTCGGGTACCGCAATTCTGAGCCCTGTGGGAATCAGGGCCCTTTCCAGAGATTTGAGCGTCACCGGGGCCGTGAGATGCGCCCGCACGTCCATGCCGGCGGCCCCTTCCGTTTCATAGCGGGGCAGCTCCGCCCCCTGTTCCCGCGTGATTTCAACTTTGATTTTTTCTTCTTTCATCGGATATCCCCCAAAACCGTCGTGGAATAATACGCTTCGTCAAACATGTATTCGGCCGTGGCCATGACGTCTTTTCGCGTAATGGCCCGGATTTCCGCCATGACTTCCGCGATGGGGACGACCCGCCCCATGAGCATCCAGGAATTGGCCATGCGCTCCATGCGGTTTTTCGTGTTTTCCAGGCCGAAGATCAGCCCGCTCATAATCTGATTTTTGCTTTTGGCGAGTTCCGCCGCCGTGACGCCTTTTTCCCTCATGGCCTTGAACTCATCGAGGACGATGCGGGCGACTTTTTTCCAATCCTTCTTCGTCGTCCCCGCGTAGACCGTAAACAGCCCCCCCTGGGGAAACCAGCTGCCGTAGGCGTAAATGGCGTAAGCGAGCCCCAGATCCTCCCGCACTTTCTGAAAAAGCCGGGAACTCATGCCGCCGCCCATGGTGTTGCCGATGACGGCCGAAACATACCATTTGTCGTCGATGATCGAAAGGTCCCGGGTGTTGACGCACAGGTGAATCTGGTTCGTCTTTTTCTTTATTATATTCTCTTTTTTCAAAACTGTAAATCCTTCGCTCACATTTCTTTTTGGCGAAGGGTTTTTGTACTTGCCGAGCTGCCGCTCCAGGCAGTCCTGGATTTCCGCGAATTCGATCTTCCCGGCAACCGATACCAGCATGTTTTCAGGCGTATAGGTCTCTTTATGGTATTTCCGGAAGGCCTCCTCCGTAATGCCTTTGAGGCTCGCCTCGGTCCCGATCACGGAGTTGCCGTAGACTCCGGCCAGCGCGAAGCGCGCGTTTTCATCGTGTATGGTCTCCTCGGGGATGTCCTCGTACATATGGATTTCCTCGATAATGACGTTTCTTTCCTTTTCGAGCTCTTCGGGCGGGAAAATGGAGCGGGTCAGAATATCGGAGAGAATGTCGATTCCGGTTTTGATCGTCTCCGGCAGCATCTTCACATAATATACAGTTTTGGTCTTGCTTGTGTAGGCGTTGATCATGCCCCCTTCCCGGTCGATGGCCTCCGAAATTTCCTTTGCCGTCCGCTTTTTCGTGCCTTTGAACATCATATGCTCAAGATAGTGGGAAACGCCGCTTTCTTCGGGTTTTTCATAGACGGCGCCCGTCCGGACGAAGACGCCGAGGCAGACGCTTTCAACGCCCGGGATTCTTTCCATCAGAAGGGTAATGCCGTTTTGGAGTTTTGTCACTTTGAGATTTTTCATCAATATTCCGCCCTTTTCATAAAATAGACGCCGACCAGCAAAAACAGGATATTGGGGATCCAGCCGGCCACAAAGGCGTCAATCATGCCGTTTTTGCTGTAAGATTCGAATATCCCCTGCACAACGTAATAGCCGTAGCCGAAGCAAAGACAGAGCGCGATGCTGATGGCCGACGTGCTCCTGACATAGCGGCTCCCGAGGGCAAGGCCCAGAAATACGCAGATGAAGCTGCTGAAGGGGAAGGAATAGCGTTTCCCCAGCTCGACCATGATCTGCCGCGTATCGCTTCCGGTGGTCTTGGCGGCCTGCACGGCCTTTTTCAGCTGCGCGATGGAAAGCGTCTTCGGATTGACGTCTTCGGTAATGAACAGATCCGGCTTTTCCGTATATTTTTCATCCCGGAAGATCCCGGCGGGTTCCTCCGCCCGGGCTTCTTCCCCGCGGTAAATTTTGGCTTCCTCCAGTTCCCAGACGCCGTCCCGGAAATTGTAACTCCCCCGGGGCGCCAGGATAATGCGCTCCCGTTTGTTGAAGTCCTTATTCAAGTCAATAATGACAATATTTTCCCCTTCGCCGGTGATCCGGTTGATCTTCCCCATATAATAGATATGGCCGCCCTTTTCGCCCCGCACAAAGGCCCGCTCTTTTGTGGTGACGACCTTTTGGAGCCCGTCTCGGTCGCCGGAGCTCCGCAGGCGGTAATTTTCCCGAATCGCCCCCGGGTAGACCCTGTCATTGATCACGAAAACCCCGACGGAGATCAGGAAGGCGATCAAAATCGGAAAGAGGACGATCCGCCGGAAGCTGACGCCCGAGGTCTTGAGGGAGATCATCTCAAGGTTGGCGGCCATAGTGCTGATCGTCAAAAGAGAACCAAGCAAAACCGCGATGGGCGTCACGTCGATTACGATCTTGGGCAGCATGGACACGATGTAGGTAAGGGCTTCCGCCGCCGTAAAGCGCCCTTCGCTCACATAGCGCATGATCTTGAAAAGCTGGCTGATGATGAAGATCCCGATAAAGGCGACGAGGCTTATGGCGAAGGAGCGGATGAAATTTTTGCTCAAGTATTTGTCAATGATTTTCACGGCCTCACCTGCTCTTCCTGCGATACATCCCCGCGGTCAGGCCCAGCAGGATAACGTTGGGGAGCCACACGCCCAAAAATGGCGGGATTTTCCCTTTGTTCGCCAAAACCATGCCCATGTTGAGGATCGCGATATAGACAAACATGATCACAAGGCTGAAGGAAAAGCTGGTCCCGCGCCAGTTGCGATGATGCCCCACGGAAAGGAGTACGCCCAGAAGCCCCAGCATCAGCGTTGACAGCGGAAGCGCGATCTTTCTGTGGATTTCCACCCGGTAGGGGAGTTTTGCCGCCCCCTTCAATTGCCGCATCTCTTCGAGAATCATGCGAATGTTCATGGCCTCGATGTCTTTGATCTTGATGGCCATGGAGCCGAAATACGCGGTCAGCGGAACGCTTTTGTCCCGGAATTCCCCCCGGAGTTTCTCTCTGCCGTCGTCGTCATAGGTGTAAAATTTTGAAGACGTGATGATCATGGAGGATTCCTTCCAGTAGGCTTCATTACCGATCAAAACCGTCGGGTATTTGTTTTTCTTTTCATTTTGGAACACGAGCACCCCTTTGGCGGTCCCCGTGGTCTTGTCCATTCTGTCTATGTAAAGGTTGTATTTTTCCACTTCGTCGATAAAGGTTTTGTCCTGCAGGTTGAACACAGGATTTTCGTAGGCCATTTTGGCCGTCAGGTACTGGAGTTTTTTGAACGAGCGGGGCACAAGGCTTTCCTGGAGGAAGAAAATAAAGAGGGTCACGACGACCGAGAGCAAAAGTACGGGCTTGAGGATGGTCCTGAGGTCGACGCCCCCGGCGTACATGGCCGTCACTTCGCTTGTCCGCGTGAATTTTGAAAAAGTCATCATGATCCCCAGAAAAAGCCCCATGGGAATCGTCTGGGCCAGGATCGGCGGCAGGTAGAAGGACAGCATCCGCAGGATGTCCAAAAGCGATATGCCTTTGACGATAATGCTTTCCATCATGGTTACGATAATTTCGATGATAAAAATAAACGTAAAAAGGGAGATCCCGAATAAAATCGGCATCTTCACCTCTTCCAGGATATATCGGTCGATGATTTTCATTCCTTGCTCCCTTTACGGAACAAATCACAGCCTGCTCAGTTTGTCCGCCAATTTTTTGTTCCGGATCTCGTTCAATTTTTCGTTGACGATGGCCGGCAGATATTTTTCGAGGGAAGGGATCGTATCCACAAACATCTGATTCGCCCTGCTGTCTTTCGTGTAAGTCTTGACAACCTCAAAATAGTCGCTCAGGATATTGAGGATCAATAAAAATACGGAAACGACGAAAACGCCTTTGAGGACGCCCGCGATGGCGCCCAGGAGCCGGATGACAAAGCCTTTGTCCCCCTCAAAGATCCGCTTCAGAAACTGGATGATGATCGTAATGCAAAACAGACAGATGAAAAACCCCACGGCGTAAGAGATCACGTCGCCGTTTTTTCCTGTGTCCAGTCCCATTTTTTGCACGAATACCGGCGTCAGTTTCTTGCTCAGGAAAAAGCTTGCCACAAATCCGAAGACCGAAAGGAACTCAATGAAGATTCCGTTCCGGAACCCCAGGATCAGCGCCAATAACAACACGATGACCACGAAAATGTCCAGATACATTTTTCCTCCTCTATGTCAGTTGATTTTCACCCATAATGCTTTTAAATAAAGCGTTTCCGGAATCTGAAGCAGCCAGGGATGATCCGCGGGCTGGTAATTGACCCCGAGAACCGCGAGGGTCTTCCGGTTTTTGGAACCGGCCATTCTTGTCACCTCCAGCAAATCCTGCAAGGTGATATAATAGGCGCAACTCATCACGCCCAGGATCCCGTCTTTTTCCAGAAGCTTCAGGGCCTCTCCGCAAAGGGCCAGAAAGATGTCCCTCCCTCTGGGGACGTCGGTTTTTTTCTTGACGAGGGCAGGCGGATCCAAGGTTATTATATCATACTTTTCGCTTTTTTGCGAAAGGCTTTGCAAAAGGCCCAGGGCGTCCCCCTCAAGGGTCCGGAATTCGCCGGTGAATCCGTTCAGCGCGTAATTTTCCCGGGCAAGCTCCAGCGCGTGAGCGTCCTTGTCGATGGCGACGACCTTGGCCGCGCCGTCGGCCAGCGCCCTCATGGAAAATCCGCCCGAACTCGAAAACACATCGAGAAATTTTGTCTTTTTGCTAATATGGGGGCTGATAAAGGCCCGGGAATCCCGCTGATCGAGGAAAAACCCCGTTTTTTGCCCGTTTACGAGATCAATGGCATAGCGGACGCCCCGGTCTTCCATGAGGATCCGCGGGGGAATCTCCCCGTAGAGCACGCCTTCGCCGCCCCGTTCCCCTTCTTTGATCCGGATCTCAATATCGCTTTTTTCGTAGATTCCAAGGGGTTTGAGCGCTTTTTTGACGGCCCTCAGGATGTCTTCCCGGAAGGCCTCGACGCCATGGTTTCTGAATTGGATCGAGACATAGCGGTCGAAATAATCGATGATCAGTCCGGGGATTCCGTCCCCTTCGGCGTAAAAGGCCCTGACGCAGTTCGTCTTTGACAAAAGCTCCCGTCGCCTTTCAAAGGCGGCGGCGATTTTTTCCGTGAACCAGGCCCCGTCGATTTTCCGCTCATCCAGCGTCAAAACCCGGATGACCGCGGCGCTTTCGGGGCTGTAGTAGCCCTTTGCGATAAAGGCCCCTTCCCGGTCCGTGACCGTGACGATCTCGCCCGGCCCGGGATCCCCCGTGAGCTTTCCGATCTCGTCGGCGTAGATATTCGGATAAAAATTGAGTATCTTTTTTTCCTTGCCCGGCAAAAGAACCGCGATTCCCATGTCATTCACTGATCCATTTGACGGTCTTGTAGGGTTTTCCCCCCTCGTAGTACACCCGGTAGACCCTGCGGCCGATGCCGGTCATGATCTCCCAGCTGCACGCGCTGGGGCTCTTGATGTCGCCGATGAGTTCGTCGGTATAGACCGTCGCCTCTTCTCCGACCCCTACTTTTTGCGCGATCTCGGGAGGGAGCTTCACCATGGTCATGTCCATGGTGATGTTGCCTACTACCGGACATTTGACGCCCTTGATCAGGATGTCGGTCTTGTTGGAGAAATCCCGCCGGAGCCCGTCCTCATAGCCTACGGAGATCGTCGCGAACGTATCTCCGGGCTCCACGTAAGCGGTCCGGGAATAGGAGATATATGTCCGTTCGCTCACGCTTCTCTTGTAGATCACGCGTCCTTTCATGGCGAATACGCTTTTGAAGCCCGTGATCTTTTCATTGCCCAGCATGCCGTACATGCAGATCCCGGGCCTGACGGCGTTGCCCTCGATGACCTTGGAATAGCGGACAATGCCGCCGCTGTTGAAAATGTGGCTGTAGCGGACGTCCTTTCCCCGGGAAAGCTCCCGGAAAAGGGCGATCTGCCTGAGCGTGTGGCTGTGGGCCTCTCTGGTCATGACGTCGGCTGAGCTCAGATGCGAGTAGACGCCGGTGACGTCCAGCCCCGCCTCAACGCAGTAATCCCAGGCCGTCTGAAACTCCCCTGGCACAAAGCCCACCCGGCCCATGCCCGTATCGACCTTGAGCTGGATCTTGGCCGGCAGCTTATTTTCCCGGATGAAACGCAGCTCATCCATGGTATTGACGCTGACATGAAAGCCCCGGGCCACGGCCGCTTTGATCTCATCCTCAAACATGGCCCCGAGGACTAGAATTTCGGCCTTGACCCCGCTTTGGACGAGCTCGAGTCCCTCTTCATAGTTGGCGACCGCGAATACCCGGACGCCGAATTCCGACAATTTCCGGACCATTTCCACCGCGCCCAGTCCGTAGCAGTTGGATTTCACAACGGCTATGATTTCGCGCTTTCCGCATAATCCCCTTATTTTATCAAGATTTGCTTTCAGATGGTCCGCGTCGATTTCAATCCACACCCTCATAGGTTCTCCTTCATATTTAGACGTTACTTTGGACGGCCTTATACGAGAATTTTTTCCTCGGCCTCGTCTTTTTCTTTTTCATCGAATTTTTCCAGGGAATTCTTTCTGCGACCCAAGAGATAAACAATGAGCGGCGCCACGAAAATGGAGCTGTACGCGCCGCAGGTCACGCCGACCAAAAGGGCCACGATAAAGGTTCGCAGAGAATCTCCGCCGAAGATCAAAAGCGCCACGACCGCGAAAAGCGTCGTCAGCGACGTGTTGATGGAGCGGCGCAGACACTGGTCCACGCTGTTTTCGATGATTTGCTCGATGGTCAGGCGGCTCCGTCTGCGGCTCGCGAGATTCTCCCGGATCCGGTCGAAGATAACGATCGTGTCGTTGATGGAATAGCCCACGATGGTCAGGATCGCCGCGATAAAGGGCGTATTGACCTCGTAGCCGAGGATGGACACGAGCCCCAGAGCCAGGATCACGTCATGCAACAGGGCCACAATGGAGCCTATCGAAAAGATAAATTCAAAGCGGAACGTGATATAGAGTACGATCAGGACGGATCCGACCGCAAGGGAGATGAGCGCCGCGTATTTGAGCTCTTCCCCGATACTGGCCCCGACTTTTTCGATCTTGTCAATGCTGTAGTTCCCCTGGGATTTGAGATTTTCCAAAACCGTTTCCTTTTCGTCCTCGCTGATCTCCTGGGAACGCAAAATGATGATCCTGTCTTCGGATATCTGGGTTTTCCGGCTGTTGGAGCTCATCTGGGGAATTTTGTCCCCGAGCTTGTCCAGGGATTCGTTGACGGCGGCCAAAGTCACGGGCTTTTCATAAGTCACCTGGAACAGATTTCCTCCGGAAAAGTCGATCCCGTAGTTGAGCCCCTTGAAAAATACGGCTGCCAACGCCAAAATCACGCAGACCGTGGGAATCAGCAGATAAATTTTCTTGTGTTCGATCAGTTTTAATTTCATGTTACGCCTCCTCCTTGACCACGCCGAAGAATTTGATGTCGCGCAGGTTGAAGGTGCGGACAAAGATCAAAAGCAGCACTTTTGTGATCGTAATGGCCGTAAACATCGAAGCCAGAACGCCGATGGCGAGCGTTACGGCAAAGCCCTTGATGGGCCCCGTGCCGAAGGTGAAGAGGATTACTGTCGTAATCAACGTCGTGATGTTGGAGTCGAAGATCGACACGAAACCCTTGCTGAACCCCGCGTTGATGGCGTTCAGGATGCTGTTTCCGTGGCCCAGTTCCTCCTTGATCCGCTCAAAAATAATGACGTTGGCGTCGACGGCCATGCCCGCCGAGAGCACGAGTCCCGCGATCCCGGGAAGCGTCAGCGTCGCGTCGATAAAATTGAGAACGCCGATCGTGATGATCCCGTAGATGGCCAGGGCAAAGTCCGCCACAATACCGGGCAGGCGATAAAAGAACAACATAAAGACGCAGATCAGGATCATGGCCAGAATCGAGGCCCGTTTGCTCTGGGCGATGGACTCTTCTCCCAAGGTAGCCCCCACGATTCGCGTCTCGGCCACTTCGGCCTTGATCGGCAAAGCGCCGGCGTTGAGCAGCGTCGCCATGGCCTTGGCCTCGTCGGGCGTATAGCGGCCGGTGATCTGGCCCCTGCCGCTGGGGATCTCGCTCTGGATCACGGGCGCGGTCTGCTCCACGCCGTCAAGGGTAATGGCCAGCTGCTTTCCGATGTTTTCTCTCGTGATGACCGCGAATTTTTCGGCCCCTTCCTGGTTCATCTCAAAGCTGATCACGGGGCGGGCCAGTTCGTCTGTCGTGACGGAAGCAGATTTGAGGGCGCTTCCGGTCAGAAGCGTCTCGCCCAGGGTCCCGTCGTCGTTTTTCAGTTTAAACTCCAAAAGGGCGGTCTTTCCGATCATTCTGACGGCCTGTTCCGTGTCCTGGATCCCGGGCAGCTCTACGATAATGCGGTTGCTCCCCGCCAGCTGCACTTCCGATTCCGCGACGCCGATCCCGTTGATCCGGCGGTCGATGACTTCCATGAGCCTGCGCATGGCGTCGGCGTCTATCTTGGTATTTTCATCCTCGACGGCCTCCAGTACGACATAGACCCCCCCTTTCAAGTCAAGGCCCTGCTTGATGGGCTTGTGCAGCGCGAGGTAGAGGGCGCCCGCGACCACAATGACCACAAACAGCAGTTTAATCCATAGTTTCTTCATGTTCTCCTCCAATCCGTAATTTGTTTTTTGTCCGTTCTTGTTCCAGAAAATTTTCCAGGATCAGGGCCGCCGCCAGCTTGTCAATGCGCTTTCTTTTTTCCGGCGCGCCTTTTTCCATGATTTCGTTCAATATCCTGTCCGCGGCGACGGTCGTATAGCGCTCGTCGCATTCATAAATCCGGGCTTCCGGCATGGCCTCTTTCAGTTTCGCGAGAAAGGCCCGCACTTTTTCCGCCTGCCTTTTTTCGGTCCCGTCAAGGCTTTTGGGTATGCCCGCCACGATATCCGCGATCCCTTCCTCAAGGCAGATTTCGCGGATCCGCCCGACGGCTTTTTCCTTCGTCCTGTGGATCACGACAAGGGGCGTCACCACAATCCCCATAGCGTCGCATTTGGCGACGCCGATCCGAACGTCTCCGATATCGAGACCGAGGTATTTTTTCCCCACGGCCTCACCCCCGGCCGAAGGCGTCGTCGATGATCCGGCGGACTTCCCTGAGGGCCTCGGGGATCATCCCGGGATCCTTTGCGCCGGCCTGGGCGAAATCGGGTCTGCCGCCGCCGTTTCCTCCGGCGGTCTGGGCCGCTTTTTTGACGAGGTCCCCGGCCTTGATCACGCCCGTGAGCCCCTTGGTCACGCCCGCCGCAAACAGCGCTTTGTCGGTCTTTGACGCGAGGAAGATCACGGCGTTCTCATGCCGGTCTTTGAGATAATCCACGGCGTAGCGCAGTTCCTCAATGGATTTTTCGGGGAAACTGCCGATGAAAATTTTCGCTCCGCCCCGGATTCCGGCCTCTTTTTCGAGGTCCTCGATTTCATATTTGAAGAGTTTTGTCTTGAGGTTCAGGATTTCTTTTTCGCCCGCCCGGATTCTGTCGAGCATCTCGTCAATTTTTTCCCTGACGTTCATGGCGTTTGTCTTCATGGTCTTTTCGATCCGGTCCAAGATCTTTTCTTTGATGGCCGCGTCATGGTAGGCGTTTAAGCCCGTCAGGGCCTCGATCCTGCGGATCCCCGCCGAAACGCCGCTTTCGCTTTCGATCTTGAAAAAGCCGATCCGGGCCGTGTTATCGACGTGGGTGCCGCCGCAGAGTTCTTTGGAAAAGTCCCCGGCGCTGACGACCCTCACGACGTCCCCGTATTTATCCTCAAAGAGCGCCTCCGCGCCTTCTTTCTTCGCTTCTTCCAGCGACATATGCCCCACGTGGACCGGAATCCCCTGGGCGATCTTGATGTTGACCAAAATCTCCACTTCCTCGAGCTCCCGTTCCGTCAAAGCGTCATAATGATTGAAGTCAAAGCGCAGTTTCTCTTTGTCGGCGTAAAAGCCCGACTGCTGCACATGGTCGCCCAGGATGAGCTTGAGGGCTTTAAACAACAGATGGGTCGCCGAATGGTTTTTCATCGTGGCAAGGCGTGTCATTTCGTCGACTTCGAGGAAATATTCCGCGCCCGCGACGGGTTTTCCCTTTTCCACGGCCACCTTGTGCATAAAGATCCCTTTTTGCTTTTGCACATCGAGGACCGTCCCCTCGAAGCCTTCCCCGGTGATCTTGCCGGCGTCGCAGTGCTGACCGCCCGATTCCGCGTAAAATGGCGTCTGGTCGAAGATCATTTGCACGGCGCCATCCCCGGCGTCCTTGACGTGGAGGAGCCTTCCGGTGTCCGTCAGCGTCTCATAGCCCGTAAAACGGGACGCGCCGTATTTGTCGTAAAAAGCCTCCAAAAAGGCGTCCTGTCCCTGCTCAAAGACGATTTCTCGGGCGAGACGCGCCTTTTCGCGCTGTTCTTCCATTTTACGATCGAATTCCTCCCGGGAGACGAGGATGCCCTTTTCCCGGCAGATTTCCTCGGTGAGCTCATAGGGAAAACCGTAGGTGTCGTAGAGTTTGAAGACCATTTCCCCTTCCATCTTAACTGCTTTTTCGGCCTTGAGCCGCTCGATTTCCAGCTCGACCAGCGTGATCCCCTGGTCGAGGGTCCGGGAAAATTTTTCTTCTTCGATCCGGATAATCTTTTTTACATGATCGCGGTTTCCCGGCAGGTCCGGATAGGCGTCCCGCATGATTTCCACGACCTTGTCGACGATCTTGTACAGGAAAAGCTCCCGCTGCCCCAAAAGCCGACCGTGGCGGACTGCCCGCCGCAGGATCCTTCTCAGGATGTAGCCCCGTCCCTCGTTGGCGGGGAGCACCCCGTCGTTGACGAGAAAGGTCACGGCCCGGGCGTGGTCGGTAATGACCTTGAGGGAGAAATTGTCCCGTTCGCTCCTCCCGTAAGCGCTTCCGGTCAGTCTTGCGGCCTCCTCGAGGATCGGAAACAGCAGGTCCGTCTCAAAATTGTTGGGTTTTTCCTGAACGACAGCGGCGATCCGCTCAAGGCCCGCCCCCGTATCGATATTTTTCTTCGGAAGAGGCTCCAAATGGCCGTCTTCGAGGCGGTTGTATTCGGTGAATACAAGATTCCAGATCTCGATAAAGCGGCTGTCGCAGTCGGGATCTCCGAGCCGCGAATTTTCCGTGCCGCCGTAGGCCGTCCCCAAGTCCACATAGATCTCGGAGCAGGGGCCGCAGGAGCCTGTGGGACCCGCCGACCACCAGTTGTCCTCTTCCCCGAAACGCACGATGCGCTCTTTGGGGAAATCGCATTCCCGGATCCAGATGTCCTCGGCCTCGTCGTCGGTGGTAAATATGCTGACCCAGAGTCGTTTTCTGTCGATGCCCAGGACTTCGGTCACAAATTCCAGAGACCAGAGGATGGCCTCTTTTTTGAAATAATCGCCGAAGGAAAAATTCCCCAGCATCTCGAAAAACGTGTGGTGCCGGGCGGTCCGACCGACGTTTTCCAGGTCGTTTGTGCGGATGGACTTCTGATAGGTCGTCACCCGCGGATAGGGGGCCTCCTTTTGGCCCAGAAAATAAGGCTTGAAGGGGACCATGCCCGCCACGGTCAGAAGCAGCGTGGGGTCGTCCGGAATTAAGGACGCGCTCTCAAAGTGCTTGTGTCCGTGCTTTTCGAAAAATTCTATAAATTTGCTCCTGATTTCATTCCCTGTCAGCAATTTTCATTTCCTCCTGATCTTTTCTCTTGTTTTTATCTTTGCCTTTTATCGTTTGTTTTTTTTTCTTTTTGTCTTCCCTTTTGTCTCCGTCAATCGCTTTCTGCCGGGTCCTATTCGAGCCGGAAATTGTCGCCGAGATAGGCTTTTCTCGCCCGCTCGTCTCCCGCGATCTCCTGCGAGGTGCCGCTCATAAGGATCTTTCCCTCGTGCATAATATAGGCCTTTTCGGTGATCGTCAGCGTCTCCCGCACGTTGTGGTCCGTGATCAGAATCCCCAGTCCCTTTCCCTTCAGGTAGCGGATGCTCTCTTGGATATCCTCCACCGCGATGGGATCGACCCCCGCGAAGGGTTCGTCCAACAGGATGAAACTCGGATTGTTGGCGATGGTCCGGGCGATTTCGATCCGCCGTCTTTCCCCGCCCGAGAGGGAATAGCCGTAAGATTTTCTGACTTGCAAGAGTTTGAATTCCTCAAGGAGCCGCTCCATGGTCTCCTTCTGTTCGGCCTTAGGGAGGCCCTTCATCTCGAGAACCGCCAGGATATTTTCCTCCACGGTCAGGTTCCGGAAGACCGAAGGTTCCTGGGCGAGATAGCCTATGCCCATATTGGCCCGCCGGTACATCGGCATATCCGTAATTTCCTCGTTGTCGCAGAGGACCCGTCCGGCGTCGGGCCTGATGATGCCGGTAATCATATAAAAGGTCGTCGTCTTTCCGGCGCCGTTGGGGCCTAAAAGCCCCACGATCTCTCCTTTGTGGACTTCGATATCCACATTGTCCACGACGCGTCTTTTTTTATAGCTCTTGCAGAGTCCCTGCGCTTCGAGATTTCTCATGTTTTTCCCCGTCCCCGCTCTTCAATTAATGCTCTCTTGATCTTTTTTCCTTCTCATTTTTTCTTCTCAGTTCTTTTTTTCTCAGTTCTTTTTTTCTCAGTTCTTTTTCTTCTTGTACTCCATATACACATTGCCCCGGGCTTTGGCCTTGCGTCCGGAAAATTCGTAGAAAACCCGGTCGGCGGCGACAATCCCTTCCGGCGACTCCAAGCGCGCGTTTCCGATGAGTTCCGCCTCTTTACGTCCGTAATGGAGCGTGGCCCGGTCTCCCGACCCCGTGGACACGTCCCCGTTTTTCGCGGTGTTTTTCAATTTGACGTCTCCGGTGAGGAGCGCCGTCTCCTGCAAAATATCGGCGTTCAAGATATGCCCTTCCGCTTCCGACAGCCCGTTTTTCTCATCGGAGCCCAGCACTCTTACCTGATCTTTGGCGTAAAGCCGCTTTTTCTCAAATTGATACTCGAGATATTCCGCGTAGGCCTCCCGCTCCTTTTGTTTGAGACTCACGCTTTCTTCGGCCTCAACGCGGGCCGGGACATAATTTTTCCCCTCTTTTTTGAGAAACACCCGGGCTGTTCCGCCCGCAAAATCTGTCGTTTCTCCGTCTGTCGTCCGTCTTGCGGTGACGTTTCCGGTAAAATCCATTCGCAACTCCGATAGCCTGCCCGCTATGGCGTCGGCTTCCAGAAAGTCCCCGTTTTGCCCGGAAATTGCGATGGGCTTTCCGGCCAACTCCCCGCTTTGCTTTCCGTAGCGGAGCCGATCCCCTTTGGCCTTATAGATTTCATAGCTTGCCGTATATCCCGCTTCCGCTTCGATTTCTTCCGTTTTCTTATAGTAGATGAGCCGCGTCCCTTGGAGGACATTGCCCGGGACCGCTCTGCTCCGGATCACGGCGTTTCCCGAAAGCGTCATCTTTTCTCCCGGAAAATCATACCAGGCCTCGTCGGCGGTAATGTGATACGCCTCATAGTCGGCCACAAGGCTTTTTCCCTTGAAGAGCGCGCTGTTGTTGTCGTAGATCCCGCCCTGCAGCGTCCCCGCGAAACTCCCGTCGCGGCTTTTGGCCCGGATCTCGTCAGGTAGCGTCACCAGCTCCGTCGTGAGATCATAGACGCCGTTGGTCGTTTCGGCGTAGATTTTTTCATTTTCCAGCGTGACAGCCCCGGTGATCCGGATTTCCTTATCCTTCAAAAATGTACATTTTTCGGCGATAATCTTTGTGCCCTGGGCGTTTTCGATAAGGATCCTGCTCCCCACGTCGCCGTAGCCGCTTTCCTCGCTGTAGGTGAGGTCGCGGCCGTAGGCCTCGAAATTCTTCCCGCTGACCCTGACGTCCCCTTCATCGATAAACTCGCCTTTTTCGGCGTTATAAAGGGCGTCTGTCCCTTTGTAGGTCATTTCCTTTTTCTTCATGTAGACGCTGTAGTCGCCCCGAATCAGGGAATCGGTCCCCTTCTCGTGATATTCCACATAGGGGGCCCTCAAAATATAGCTGTCGTTTTCGACATAAGCGGCGCCGTCGAGAATATAGGTTTCCTTCAGGCGGTCCGCCGTGATTTTCTCCCCCTCGACGCGCTGACGCTTCTCCTTATCCAGAATCCACGCGCCGGAGAGCTCCCCGGCCTTTTCGTCGGCCCGGTAGAGGGCCGCTTTGCCCTCGCTTTCCCAGCGGGGTCCCGCGAAGGTATAAGGATTCCCGATCGTGGCTACCCGCGCCGTCAGGTCATAAACGATATTTTTTGTACATAATTCGCCCTCGACCGATTGGTAGCGGACCTTGTCTTTGGCTTTGATCTCCACGGTATTTTTGTCGTTGTCAAAAATGATCTCGTTTCCCTGGAGTTTCTCCCCTTTGGCCGAAGTGAGCTCCAATTTTCCGTCTTCTCCCAGCAGATAAAGTTTTTTTTCGGAAATCCGGTATTCCCCCCGCTGTGCCTTCATGCCGTATTCGGCGTTTCCGCCCGAGACGGGACCGTCGATGTAAACGATATCCCCCATGGGTCCCCGCCGGATCCTCTCGGCCCGGATCGTGTAGCCGCCCCCTTCAAAGCTCACGTCTTTCGTGATCTCAAAGGATTCGTCGGCCTCGTTCATGACGAGTCTGCCGCCGTTCAGGCGGATTCCCCGGTACAGCAGGTGAAAGGGATCTTCGCTGCGGATTTGTTTTGTCCCGATATGATAATACAGGCGTTTGAATTCCCCGCCTATGCTGTTGTTGTCCTTGTCGTAGCCGCTGACTTCGATTTTTCCCGAAAGGACAAGCTCCTTCGTCTTGTCGCTGTAATCCCCGCTGTCGCCGGTGATTGTCACTTTTCCGGTCGAGATCTCGACGTCCTCCCGCATTTCCATAAACGTCACCTTGGCGTCACTTCGGTAACGCCTGCTGGAAATCGAGAGGTCCCGGTTCATGTCCCGGGCCTTTACCCCTTCGTCGGAGCTGATCTCGTCTTTGGCTTTGTGATAGTAAAGCTGCTCCGAATTGAGCCGCCAGCCGCTTTCGCTTTCGCCCTCGATATTTTTTCTCAGGCTCACGTTGTTTTCCTTGTCCATCTCCATGTTGTCCGCCCGGAGGATCGTCCCTTTCTTCAGGAGTTTCAGCTCTCCGTCGGCAAAAAACGTGTCCTTGGATTTGAGAAAATCCGTCTGTTTCGCGGCCGTCACGTGGTAATCCTCGTTTTCGTAGACGGCGTTTGTGGTCTCGATCCGCTGGTTGGCGTCGTCGGGCAGATTTTCCTCCCGGAAATAATTGAAATACACGAGGATTCCCGCGATCAGAAAAAGCGCTATGGCGATTGTTTTTTTTCTCATGGCCCGCATCACTTCCGCTTGTCAGAGCATTTTTTTCCACTGGCTGATTTTCATCAGCGCCTCCAAGGGCGTCAGATTGTCGGCGTCCGTATCCTTGAGGAGCGAAAGGACAAGTCTTTCCTTTGTTTCCCGCTCCCGTTCCCGGGACCGTTCCGCTTCCCTTTCCCGCAGGCGTCCGTAGTCGCCGGTTCCCGATCCGGGCAGATCCGCCGCTTCAAAGAGCTGGAGCTGACTGCCGTCTATCCGGCTTTCGATCAGTTCTTTTCTGTCCTCAAGCTTGTGGAGGATTTCCCGGGACCGGAGCAGAATCTCCCTCGGAAGGCCCGCCATCCTAGCGACTTCGATGCCGTAGGACTTGTCGGCGCCACCCTTGACGATTTCCCTGAGAAACAGGATCTCCGTCCCCGCTTCCCTGACCTCTATGCGGTAATTGGCCGCCCGCCGGAGTTTTTCCTCCAGCTGGGTCAGCTCGTGATAGTGGGTCGCGAAGATGGTTTTGGCGTTGATTTTTTCGTGAATGTATTCCGTAATGGCGGTCGCGATGGAGATTCCGTCAAAGGTTGACGTTCCGCGGCCGATTTCGTCAAGGAGGATAAAGGAGCTTTCCGTGGCGCTGTTGACGATATTGGCCACCTCGCTCATCTCCAGCATAAATGTCGACTGCCCCGAAAGGAGGTCGTCGCTGGCCCCGATCCGCGTAAAGATCTTGTCGGTCACGGGGATCCGCGCCGCGTCCGCCGGCACATAGCAGCCCATATGGGCCATGATGAGGATCAGCGCGATCTGCTTCATGTAGGTGGACTTTCCCGACATGTTGGGTCCGGTCAGGATAATCAGCTTTTTTTCCGCCGTGAATTCCACGTTGTTTTTGACGTATTCCCCGGGGGGAATGAGTTTTTCCACGACCGGATGGCGCCCTCCCGTCACGGAAAGGCTCGTGCCTTCGACGATCTCGGGCCGCGTGTAGTTGTTTTTCACGGCCACATGGGCAAAATCCGCGATGACGTCAAGCCAGGCGATCCGGTAGGCGAGGTCGAGCAGTTCCTTCCGATGGGTTTTGATTTCATTGGTCAGCGCCTTAAACAGGGTATATTCCAGCTCGGCCGTCTTTTCGTCGGCCGAAAGGATTTTTTCCTCAAGGTCCTTCAGCTCGGGCAGCGTGTAGCGCTCGGCGTTGACCAGCGTCTGCCGCCTGATGTATTCGGGCGGGACGAGTTTTTCGTTTGTCTTGGTGATTTCGATAAAATAGCCGAACACTTTGTTATATTTGACTTTGAGACCCTTGATGCCGGTTTTTTCCCGCTCCCTCGCTTCCAGCTCCGCGAGATAGTCCCTGCCGTTTCGGGAAATGTCGTGTAACTCATCCAATTCCGCGTCACAGCCCGCTTTGATCATGCCCCCTTCCCGCACGGAAAAGGGCGGATCCTCCACGAGGGTCCGGTCGATGACGTCGGCAATGGCCCCCAAGCCTTGGGCGTCCACGGGAAAACTCAGCTTGTCTTTCAGGATTTCAGCCAGGGCCAGGGCGTTCCGGATCGAGAGTTTGAGGGCCGTGAGGTCCTTGCCGTTTTCGTTTCCGAGCACGAGCTTTCCCATGATCCGCTCTATGTCATAAATCTCCCTGAGGCCCTTTCTGACGTCTTCCCGCAGGATCACGTCATCGACGAAAAAGGCCGTTTCCCTTTGTCTTTTTTCGATTTCTCCCCGGTCCAGGACCGGATTTTTCAAAAATACCTTGAGGAGCCGGGAGCCCATGGCTGTCACGCATTGGTCGAGAACCCAGATCAATGTCCCGTAAGTTCCCTTTTCCCGATAGCTTTCGAAGAGTTCAAGATTTTTCTGGGTGTTGACGTTTAGCTCCATGAGCCCGTCGGGATTCGTGTAGACGATTTTTTCGACGGGGAGCGCGTTTCCCTTCTGGAGCTCGTCGAGATAAGACAGCAGCATGGCGCTGACCGACAGCGCCTCCGCTTTTCCGGCAAGGCCGAAGCTTTCCACGGAAACCACGTGAAACCAGTCTTTGATATAGCGGGCGGCGTCTTTCACTTCTTCCCGGCTGCCCGTGGTCACGTTATCCAGGGCGGCCGCGCCCGCCAATTTTCCGGCGTAGGCGCCGTAGGTTTTTTCCTCAAGGAGAATCTCCCGGGGTTTGATTTTGTTGATTTCCCCCAAAAGCCTGAAGAAGAGATTGGCCCCTTTGAGCTCCGCGGCCCGAAATTCCCCGGTTGTGACGTCTACCCAGGCCAGGGCGCACGTCGTCTCCGTGAGCTTTATCCCGAGCAGATAGTTGTTTGTTTTTTCATCGAGGTATTCGGGGTCTATGATCGTCCCGGGCGTCACGATCCGGGTCACGGCCCGTTTGACGATCCCTTTGGCAAAACGCGGATCTTCGGTCTGATCGCAAATGGCGACCTTGTAGCCTCTGGCCAGAAGTTTCGCGAGATATCCCCCGATCGCGTGGTGGGGAACGCCCGCAAGCGGCACGTCGATCCCTTTTTCCTTGTTCCGTTTCGTGAGCGTCAGGCCCAGTTCCCGGGAGGCCGTCACGGCGTCCTCAAAAAACATTTCATAAAAATCGCCCATGCGGTAAAACAGCAGGCAATCGCTGTGTTGCGCTTTGATTTCCTTATATTGCCTCATGAGCGGGGTTTCCTCAGGCATGGCGGGACTCCTCGTTTGTGACGTTTTCCGCTTCAAGCTCCCGGGCATAGGCCGCAAGGGCGGCTTCGATTTCCCCGTAGTCTTCCATGCGGTTCAGGCGGTTTTTGAGGACCGCGCTGTTCCGGAGCCCTTTGAGATACCAGCAAAGGTGTTTCCGGAGCTCGTA
Source organism: Fusobacteriaceae bacterium (assembly GCA_031272775.1). NCBI lineage: Bacteria > Fusobacteriati > Fusobacteriota > Fusobacteriia > Fusobacteriales > Fusobacteriaceae > Fusobacteriaceae bacterium. Next base: position 69,274 of record JAISTB010000007.1, read on the forward strand.
GACAAAGGGCGCGCCGGGGTTGTCCGCCCGGGTCAGCCGCGTATGCGCCACGGCCATGGCGATTCTTTCCGACGCCGATATTTCTTCGCTTTCGCGTCCTGTTTCAAAATATGTCCGGATGTCCCCGATGAGCCAGGGATTGCCCAAAATGCCGCGGGCCAGCATGACGCCGTCGGCATGGGACGACGCGATTTTTTCAACGGCGTCCCGGACCGTATAAATGTCGCCGTTTCCGATCACGGGGATAGCAACGCTTTCCTTGAGCCGCCGTACGCAGTCCCAATCGGCCGCGCCCGTATACAGCTGCTCCCGGGTGCGCCCGTGGAGCGTCACATGGGTCAGGCCCAGCTCTTCGGCGATTTTTCCGATTGCGAGATAGGTTTTTTCGCCGCGGATTCCGGTCCGGATTTTGATCGAAAGTCGCGCGTCGGGTCCCGCCGCGCTTTTCATTTCCGAAAGGATGGCCCGGACAAGGTCGGGATCGGCCATGAGCGCCGCGCCGTTTCCCGAATGAACGATTTTTTTCATGGGACAGCCCGCGTTCAAGTCAATATCTCTGACGCCCATTTCCGTGAGCTTTTTCGCGCAAAGGGCGGCCAGTTTCGGGTCGTGCCCGAAGATCTGCACGCCGTCCCCCGGATGTCGCCGGAGCATTTTCCCCAAGGTCTTTTCGGATCCGTGGGCCATGGCGTCGACGCTGATCATTTCCGTCCAGGTCATATCAGGCGAAAAGCGGCGCAATATGCCGCGGTACGTATAATCGGTCACACCGGCCATGGGCGCCGTAAAAATTTTGATCATAGAAAAAGTTTCCTCGCGAATTTTGACGATACTAACTATAGATTTTAGCACATTTATTGGTTTTTTTCAATGTTTTCCGGCAGTTTTTTTGCTTTTTTCTCTTTTTCGGGGCTTCTTTTTTTCCGCGTTTTGTGATATAATGGGCGAAACGGCGCGTCACGGCGATTTTGGCCGCCGATCCCCGAAAGGATGTGGGAAACATGAAAAAGACAAACGCCCTGCGAGAGCTGGACCGGGCGAAAATCCCTTACGGAACAAGAGAATACGCCGTCGACGAAAACGATCTCTCGGCGACTTCCGTGGCCCTCAAGACCGGCGAGGATCTCGCCCGGGTGTTCAAAACCCTGGTTTTGACCGATGAAAAACGGGAAATGCTCGTGGCCTGCATCCCCGGCGCCGATTCCGTGGATCTCAAAAAACTGGCCAAAGCGGCCGGCGTAAAGCGCGTCGAAATGCTCCCCCTGAAGGATCTTTTCCCGATGACGGGCTATCTCCGGGGCGGCTGCTCCCCTGTGGGGATCACGAAGCGTCACCGAACCTTCTTGCATGAAAGCGCCCTCCGCCATGAAAAAATTCTCGTTAGCGCGGGCCTGCGGGGTCTTCAGGCGGAACTTTCCCCCAAGGACCTGGCCGCGCACCTTCAGGCCGTCTGCGCCGATATCGTCCTGTGAACCCCCGCGCTTTCGCGCGAAACCCATCATACACCAAGGAGGCCCTATGCTGAAAAAACTATCCTTAGGCAATTTCCCTACGAAGATCGAGCCGCTGCCCAAGCTCTCGGCGGAGCTGGGGAAATCACTCTACATCAAAAGGGACGACCAGACCGGAACGGAATTTTCCGGAAACAAGATCCGAAAACTGGAATACGCCGTGGCGGAAGCCCTGGAACAGGGCGCGACGACCCTCATCACCTGCGGCGGCATCCAGTCCAACCACTGCCGGGCCACGGCGGCCGCCGCCGTTCGTCTGGGGCTAAAGTCCATCCTCGTCCTCCGCTCGGACGAAGCGCCCAAGGTCGAAGGCAACTATCTCCTGGATTTGCTCCTGGGGGCGGAAATCAGACTGATCTCAAGCCAAGACTACGCCGAGCGCCTGCCGGAGATACTCACAGACATCGCCGCCGGGCTTCCGAAAAAAGGGGAAAAGGGCTATATCATGCCAAGCGGCGCGTCCAACGGCGTCGGCATGCTCGGCTATTTTTCGGCTTTTCAGGAAATCACGGCCCAGGAAGAGGCCATGGGCATCCGCTTTGACACCATCGTCTGCGCCGCGGGCTCGGGCGGCACTTACGCCGGGCTTTGCGCCGCCAACAAAGTTTCAGGGAAGGGGAAGGACATCCTGGGCGTCTGCGTCGGCGGTAACGCGGCTTCTTTTGTCGGCAAATGCGCGGAAATCGCCGAAGAAAGCAAAAAATATCTCGATTTGCCCGATCTTTCGCTCACCCCCGCCGATATCCACATCGTCGACGGCTATGTGGGCCGAGGTTACGCCCTTTCCACCCCGGAGGAACTCGCTTTTATCCGGAAGGTGGCCTCCACCGAAGGGATCGTCGTGGATCCGGTCTACACCGGAAAGACGCTCTACGGGCTCTGGCACGAGATCAAAAAGGGAAACCTCCCCAAGGCGAAAAACATCCTGTTCATTCATACGGGCGGTCTTTTCGGCCTTTTCCCGAAACAGGACGAATTCGGTCTCTAAAAGAATCGAGCGGAAAAAAAGGCCCGCGCCCCGTGCGCGAGCCTTTTTTCTCTATTTCGTTTCAAGTTCGTTTCATGCGCAATGTTTTGAAAGGATTTCCTTCAACTGGCTCCTGGAAATAAGCCCCGTCAGCTGGTCCACGGCCTTTCCTTCCTTGAGGATCACCATGGACGGCACGCTCTTGATGCCGAAGCGGCCGGCGAGACCGGGATTGTCGTCCACATCCACTTTATAGACCGTCGTCTGCGTTTCTTTCGAGATTTCCTCCACGATGGGCCCCATGACCTTGCAGGGTCCGCACCAGTCCGCCCAGAACTCCAGGAGCACCACCTGTCCGGGATTAAACATGCCGGCGTCAAAGGTGCTGTCATTCAGATTTACCAAACCATACATCCGATTCCTCCTTCTCTCTTGCCGGATTTTCAGCGCATTTCCGGCGTTTTCACGTTTGATTTTATTGTATCGGGAAATCCGGAAAAAGGCAAGTTTTTTTCTTTGCGTGTTTTCCGGATTTTTCGGGTTTGGTCTTCAATTTTGTATTGATTTCGATACAGAGATTTTATTTTTGATACAGTTTTTGAACTTTTTCCGGATTTTTTCTCCCCGATCGGAGAGAAAAAAAGTTCCTCCCTTTTTACGGATTCATGTCATTTTGTTCTGTTTTTAACCGTTTTGGATTTCCCGGCGCTCCTTGTTCCGTTCGGCCTGGGATTTCCCGGCGTATCGGGCCTCAAGGGAAAAAAGCTTGTCGGGCGTCCGCGACATCGCGATCCGGGCGATCGTTCCAGCGCCGGGAATCGTCAAAATTTCCGGCGCCACAAGCGCTTTTTCGTCAAACCGCGCGCGGATTCGCTCCGCGTTGACCAGGGCGCCTTCTCCGGTAAAGAGCGTCTCTTTCGAGGGGTCCAGGGCGTCCAGCAGCGCGTCAATGTCTATATTTTCAATCTCTCCGGTCCTTTCGGGAAACTCCGCGGCCCCGTAGGCGTAGCGGGCCGCGTACACGCGTCCGCCCCGGGCGTCCAGCATGGGGACAATCTCCTCTCCCCGGCGGGCAATCTGCGCCGCCAGAACATCCAGCGTGGATACCCCGACGATATCCTTTCCGCACGCGTAACAAAGTCCTTTGGCAAGGGCGAGACCGATCCGTATGCCCGTATAGGAACCGGGCCCCACCGTAACCGCAACCCGGTCGATTTCGCCGATTTTCCGCTCCGTCAGCTCAAACAGCGTTTCGATCAGCTTTGTCGCCACGGCCGAATGATTGGTCCCGGGCCTTACGGTAAGCTCCCCCAGAAGCCCCCTTCCGCTTTCGTAAAGGGCCGCGCTCCCGGTCTTTGATGCCGTATCAATGGCCAATATCAGCAATGTTCTTCTCCCTCCTTCTTTCCCGTGAAACGGATTTCCACGATCCGCTTTTCTTCGTTTGCGGCGCCGCCCGCCGCCCCGTCTTCGGGGACGTAGCAAAACCGTATCCGCGTAAACGCTTCAGGCAGGTAGTCCGCGATCCGCTCCCCCCACTCGAGGAGAGCCACGCCGTCTCCGCCCACATATTCGTCATAGCCGATCTCAAAAATCTCGGCGGGGTCCGCGATCCGGTAGCAGTCAAAGTGATAAAGCGGAAGCCGCCCGTCCCTGTATTCGAGCACATAGTTAAACGTCGGGCTTTTGACGCTTCCCCTGACGCCGAGACCCTTGGCGAAGGCCCGGGCGAAAGCCGTTTTCCCCGTCCCCAGCTCGCCCTCAAGGACGATGACGTCGCCGGGCCGGGCTTTTTCGGCAAAATCCTTGGCCAGGGCGTTAATTTCATCAAAACTCATGATCTTTTTCACGGCTATTTCTCTCCTTCGGCGCGACCGGCCTCTTGGATTGCGGCTATGGTCGCCGTCGTCGATTTTCCCGGCACAAAGGATAAAATCCGCACTTCCCCGCCGTTTTTTTCGACAACGGCCGTCTCGGGAAGCGCATCTTTTGTGTAATCGCCGCCCTTCACATGGACGGCGGGTTTGAGTTCGTCAAGGAGAGCTGTCGGCGTCTCCTCGGAAAAGATCACGACGTCGCAGACGGGTTTGAGCCCGTCCAAAAGCTCCGCCCGGTCCGCTTCCCCGTTGACGGGCCGCGCGGGTCCTTTGATTTTTTTGACCGATTCGTCGGAATTGAGGCCGACGATCAGATAATCGCCCTGTTTTCTCGCTTCCGTCAGGTAGCGCAGATGCCCCGTGTGCAGAATATCAAAAACCCCGTTGGTGAAAACGGTCACTTTGCCCCGCGCCTTGAGCCGGGCAACGGTCGCCGCCGCTTCCGCTCTGGTGAGTATCATGTGATTTTCGCCTCCCCGCCTGCCTTGAGCCTTTCGCAAAGATCGTAGATCATCCCCGCCGTGAGGCCCCAGACGACTTCCCCCTCGTATTCCCAAAAAAAGACGTCCCGCGCGAATCCTCCCCAGGGTCTGTGATAATGCTCGGGGATGTTGCTCCCCATCATATAGGCCGAAGGGAGGTTTTGCGTTTTGATTTTTTCCCGTCTCGGCGGCGTCCGGAGAAAAAAGTCCAGCGGAATCGCAAGGATCCGTTCCACTTCGCTCTTTTGCGGGGAGAATTGCGCCGGATCCCCGATCTTGAGACGCCCCAGATAGCAATGGATCATGGAGCCGAAGGGGGTCAGCTGGGCGCCGTATTTTCCGGCAATTTCAATGTCTTCGGCCCCTATGCCCAATTCTTCGACAGTCTCCCGGATCGCCGCCGCCCGCGGGTCTTTGTCACAGGCTTCCACGGCGCCGCCCGGAAAGGAAATTTCTCCGGCCTGCCGGATCCCGGCCGCCCGTTTTTCAAGGATAAGCGAAAATCCTCCATCCAGCTCGGCCGTTGCCATCAGGACCGCGAAATGGAGGAAATTTTTTTCCCCGATGATATAGCGCTCGTTGCCGGTGAGCGCCTTCACGCTGCTCCAGTCCATAACGCCCCGTTATTTTGTCCCGAAGATCCGGTCGCCGCAGTCGCCCAGTCCCGGGTAAATATAGCCTTTGTCGTTCAGACCCTGGTCGATTTTGGCCGTATAGATATCGACGTTGGGATGATTGTTCAATAATTTGGAAAGCCCCTCGGGCGCCGCCACGAGACACATGAAGATCGTGTCCTTTTCCTTGACGCCGACGTTTTTCAGATAATTGATCGCGTAGACGGCCGATCCGCCGGTAGCCAGCATGGGATCGACGACGATGACCTTTCTCGTGAGGATGTCCTCAGGGAGCTTGCAGTAATAATAGACGGGCTCAAGGGTCTCCTCGTTGCGGTAGACGCCGATATGTCCGACTTTTGCCGTCGGCAGCAGATCGAGGATCCCGTCCACCATGCCCAGCCCCGCCCGGAGGATGGGGACGATGGCGACTTTTTCGCTGAGCGTATAGCCCGTCATGCGCATAAGGGGCGTCGTGACTTCGAATTCATCGACTTTCAGCCCCTTGGTGGCCTCGTAGGTCATGAGCTTCGCGATTTCGTTGAGATTTTCCCGGAATGATTTCGTGTCGGTTTCGATGCTTCTGAGGATCGTCAGCTTATGCTGGATCAGCGGGTGATTGATTTCGATTACTGCCATGTTCCCTCCTTTGCCCTGTCTATGAGAAAAAGACGGTCTGCCTCGCAAACCGTCAAAAATTCTAATTTCCCTGTCTGTTATATTTCTTGTTGAATTTATCCACGCGGCCCGCGGCGTCGACGAACTTGGCTTTTCCCGTATAGAAAGGATGGCACTTGGAACAAACAGCCAGCTTCAAACCGTCTGTTTTTCCGTACGTGGACATAATTTGAAATTTTTCTCCGCAGGAACATTCGACATCTACCAGATGGTAATCCGGATGAATTCCCTTTTTCATGTTTTCACCTTCCCGTCTTTTTCTTTAGAATCCGAAAAATATTATATCATAATTCTGGAACTTTTACAAGATTTTTATTTTTTCATTTTTCGGGTGACTTTTGGGCGCAAATGCGCTATAATGTAAAAAAACCATTTTTGGAATGGATGATTTTTCTTTGCGCGGGAGGACCTTTTGGGTAAAATTTACGGCTGGTACCTTGAAATTGAGGGAAAAAATGGGCTTTGCGAGACCTGGGAGGAATGCAGGGCAAGGGTCGCCGGGAAAAAAGCCCGCTACAAATCCTTTGTTTCCCGCGAGGCTTGCGAGGCCTGGCTCGCGGTGGGCGCTCCCTATGAAAAGAAAAAACCGCCCGAGGCGCTTTCCCCCGGGATCTACTTTGACGCGGGCACCGGCAGAGGCCTGGGCGTCGAGGTCAGGGTCACCGACGAAAGCGGGCGCTCCCTCATCAAAAGCGATTTTCACGCTTTTCCCAAAAATGAATTCGACAACATTTTTTTGGGAAAGGAGCGGACGAACAATTTCGGCGAATTGCTGGGCCTTGCCATTGCCTTGACGATCGCCGGGGAAAAAAAGATCCGCGCCGTTTTCGGCGACAGCCGCCTGGTGATCGATTTCTGGTCCAGAGGGCGCTGCCATGAGGAAAATCTCGATCCGGACACCGTCAAGCTCATTTCCTGGGTAGCCCGGCAGCGAAGCAAATTTGAAGCCCTCGGGGGGGCGGTTTCCCATATCCCGGGAGATCTCAATCCCGCCGATCTGGGATTCCATAAATAAGCACAAAAAGGAGGGGTCATGCAAGAAGCCTTTAAACTGTTCGGAGCGGCGCACATCCTGATGATGGTCCTGGGCATCGTGGGGGTCGTCGTGGCGCTGTTTCTGTCCAACGTCAACTACCGCCTGTTTCCCAAGATCCTGGCCGTCCTGATTTTGATGACAAAGGTCGGGGAACTGGCCTACCGGCATACGATCTTTCACGAGCCGATAACGAATCTGCTGCCTTTGCATCTGTGCAACATCTCCCTGCTGCTGGCCATCGCGGTCATCCTTTTCGAGTCGAAATTCCTGTTCCAGCTGCTGTACTACTGGTCTGTGGGGGCGGTCTTCGCGATCCTGACGCCAGAAGTCAAGGTTCCGGTCACGAATTTTGTCTCCATGAGCTTTTTCGCGACCCATTTCTTTATCCTCTACGCGCCGCTCTGCTGCATCTTCATCTACAAGATGAAACCTACAAAATCAGGGCTTTGGGCGTCTTTCGTGGCGCTGAACCTCCTTTGCGTGGCGGTCTATTTCATCAACCGCAAACTGGGGACCAATTTTATGTATATCAACGGCATGCCCGATTTCAAGTCGCCGCTGCAATTCATGGGCAAATGGCCCTATTACATTATCGGCATGGAGGTTCTGTTCCTTTTGCTGGCGCACCTGATGGCGATCCCCTTCCGGAAGCCCAAGCGCTCGCAATATTTTTACCGGAGGTAAGAAAACCGCTAAGCGCAAAATAAAAAAACGCCTGTCCCGACGGATTTGCCGCGAGGCAGGCATTTTTGTTTTTTTCTTACTTCACTTTTTTGCCGTGTTTGTAGACGGCCGCGATATGCTGAAGCGTCTCGATGTTTTCGAGAGGATTCTCGTTGAGAACCACAAGATCGGCCTTCTTTCCCTCCCGGATAGAACCGTAGAGACCATCCAGTTTCAGCATTTCGGCGGCCTTGATGGTCCCCGCCTGAAGGGCCTTGAAGGACGAAAGCCCGTGCTCCTTCATCAGTTTAAATTCATACCAGGAGTTCTTATGCTCATTGAAGGGCGTGCCGGCGTCTGTGCCCATGGCGATCTTGACGCCCGCTTTGACTGCCTTTTCAAAGCTTTTCATGTGGTCGCTCTCGACCATTTTCGCCTTTTGGACAGCGTACTCGGGGATGCCCTTGCCTTCGCCGTTAATCACTATAAAATGCACCGCCGCCAGCGTCGGGCACAACCAGGTCCCTTTTTCGAGCATGAGCCCGATGATTTCGTCCGTCAGATAAATCCCGTGCTCCACTGTGGTGATTCCGGCTTTGACGACGTTCAGGATCCCTTCGGACCCTTGCGCGTGGGAACTCGAAAACTTCTGGGCCTTTCTCGCTTCGTCGCAGATGGCTGCCAGTTCGTCATAGGTGAGCTGCGGCGATCCCGGCAGCACGTTTGGCGTCATGACGCCGCCCGTCGCCATCATTTTCAGGGAATCGACCCCTTCCCGGATCAGCCAGCGGGCGTTTTTCCGACATTCGTCGGCGCCGTCGGACTGAAGGCCGTTTTTCCAACCGTGGCCCCCGGTCATGACAATGGCGTTGCCGCAGGCGACGATATTGGGGCCGGTGATCTGTCCTTCCCGGACCATGTCCCTCAGGTGCACGTCCAGGAGATCAGGGGATCCCTGGTTCCGCACGGTCGTAACGCCCGATTCCAAAAGATCCTTCAGGTTTTGCAGCGCCCAGATCACGCGCTCGGTCTTGTTTCGCGGATCCGTATTGGGGAGATGGCTCGTCCCCAGATGGACGTGGCAGTTGAACATGCCGGGCATCAGAACCTTGTCCCCGTAGTCCACCAGCTCTTTTCCGGAGAATTCTCCGATCGGCTTGATTTCGGCAATCGTGTCGTCCACGATGCGAATTCCGACATTTTCCAGCAGTTTTTCCGTTTCGCCGGTAAAGACTTTACCGGCCTTGATGATCATTTCACCCATAATACCTCCGTTTGTCCGTTTTATATGTATGGTAGTTCCTTGTTGCCTCGCGGCGCGACGGGGGTCTTTTTCAAGCCACGTCGTTGATGACTTTGATCACGCGTCCCACGACTTTGAAGTTTTCCCCGGGGCCGATATAAATCGGCTTGTAATTGGGGTTGTCGCTGATCAGGGCCACATAGTTGTCCGTGACCTTGAGGCGCTTGACGTAGGCGTCCTCATTGACGACAAAGGCGCCGATTTCGTCGTTTCCCAGCTCCTGGCACTGTCTGCACAGGATCAGCGAGGAATTTCTGATCGTGGGCTCCATGGAATCTCCGGAAACCCGGACAGCGAAGAGTTTGTCGGTATTTTTGATCCCGGGTACGGAAATGTATTCCTCGGCCTCCTCTTCGGCCAGGGCTCCGAGGCCCGCGCTGATCCTGGGAAATACCGGGATCGCGTTGGCGAAGGGGATCGTCCCCGAAAAGCGTTCGAGGGTCTTTTCGCGGAGCTGTCCCTCGAGGGTTTTGACTTTTTTCTGCAGGGCCTCCAGCCGCTTCAGAACAATGGCGGGCGTACGTTCCACGGCCGCCAGGTATTTGAACTCCTCGGCGGTCTTTTCGTCCATTTTGAGCGTCACCGCCATTTTGTCCAGGACTTCCTCGCTGGGGGGATTTCTCACTTCGCCCCGCTCGATGTTGTTGTAGTAGGGCTGCGTAATGCCGATTTCCTTGGCGAATTTGTTCTGGGTATATCCCGATTTTTCTCTTTTGTTCCTTAACATGGTCAGAAAATCCATAACTCACCTCCTGTATATATACCTATTTATAGCATGGATCGGCAAAAAAAGCAAGTCTTTTTTTTTTTTCTTTTTTTGCCGCCGCCGCTTCGCGGTTTCAGGCGAACCGGCGCAGGTACAGGCCCAGCAGCAGCAAGTGCGCCGGGTAGAAGGCGTAAAAAATATATTTGGGGAAGGCCGCGCCCCGTTTTCCGTTATAGAGAGCGATCGGGACAAAGGGCGTCAGCGCCATGGCGAAAAGCCAGCAGCCCGCGCCCAGATAAAGCCCTTTGACGGGGGTTCCGGCGCTCAGGGCTTCGAAGAGGGGCTCCGCCACATACAGCAGGAAAAACATGGCCGCCACGCCCAAAAAGCGCTTGAATGGCTGTTTTTTGAAAAAATACATCGAGAGGATGATCCCGAGACCGTAGGCGCCGTAATCGGTCCGCAGGCCCCAACATAGGACGGCGCCGACGGCGATCACCAAGCCCTGCGGGCCCCGTTTTCCCCGGAAGCGCTCCAGGCCCCAAAGGGTCATAAGCCCGATAAAAAGCGTAAAAAACACGTTTTGATACGAAAATTCCAATGTTCGTTGAAAAATCGCGAGATCGAAGGGGCTTTCGGACAAAAATCCAAACAAAAGAAGGCTCGCCGCGTATTTCCGCAGATTTTTCGTATGCGTGAAGCCTTCGACCAAGAGAAAGGCGAATAGGGGAAAGGAAATCCGCCCCAGGCCCCGGAGAAAAATCTTCAAAAGTATAAGGTTCTTGGCGCCCATGCCCAGGCGCATCAGACGCGGGATCCAAAGCATAAAGGTCGCTTCCGTCACGTGGTCCACCACCATGCAAAAAACCGCGATCATCTTGAGCGCAAAGCCCGTCAGGACGCCGTTTGTTGTTTTTCCTGCCCCCCTCGCCATATTACCCCTTTATCTCTTCAAACATCGGTAAAACCGACAAAATCCAGTTTTTGATCCGGTCGGGAGTGAGTCCCGGCTGATTTTCCTCGTCGAGGGCAAGCCCCACGAAACGTCCGTTCAGGACCGCGGGCGATTCCTCATACTTGTATCCGGCCGTATCGGTCGTTCCGACAACTTTGGCCCCCCGGGCGGCGACGAGATCATAGAGGGTCCGCATGGCCCCGAGGTAGGATTCCCCGAAGGCGTATTGGTTTCCGAGCCCCGCGAGAGCCACGGTCTTTCCATGAAAATTCATGGCTTCAAGGGCTTCTCTGACCGCTTCCCAATCCGTCTGCAACTCCCCGACGCCGTAAGTCGGCGCGACAAATATCAGGTTTTCATATTCGCCCATGGCGGAAACGCCTTGGGCCACGTCATAAAGGCCGCAATCTTCCTTTCTCAGATAAAATTCGATTTCTTCGGCGCACGCGGCGCTTTTTCCGCCGGTCGATCCGTAAAATACGCCTATTTTCTTCATTTTTCTCCTTTCGCGTCTTTCCCCGTTGTACTTTTATTATACGCCATCCGGCGTATTCTTGCAATCTCTTTTCGCTTTTTTCTTTCTTTTCTTCTTTTCTTTCTTTTCGCTTTTTATCCGGCCTTCCGCTTTTCGGCAAAACATACACAAGAAATCTATTAAATTTTCCTTGACTTTCCGTTCCCGTCGTGTTAAGATTTTGTAACAAGTACAAATATTTGGACCGCTTGATTTACCCGCAATTTGAACAGCGTTCATTGTCTGAACCGGCGCCATAATGTCTGAAATCCCAGGAGGTAAAATATTTATGAAAGATGTGAAGGACTTGAAAGGAACAAAGACCGAAGCGAATTTGAATGAAGCCTTCGCCGGCGAATCCATGGCCAGGAACAAATATACATTCTACGCGTCAAAGGCGAAAAAGGACGGTTTCGTCCAGATTTCCCAAATTTTTGAAGAAACGGCGGGAAATGAGAAAGAGCACGCCGAAATCTGGTTCAAGCTCTTGCACGGCGGCGAAATCGCAGCGACTTACGACAATCTGAAGGACGCCGCGGCCGGAGAAAACTACGAATGGACGAGCATGTACGCCCGGATGGCCAAAGAAGCCAAAGAAGAAGGCTTTGATCGGATCGCCATGCTGTTTGACGCCGTCGGCAAGATCGAAAAAGAGCACGACGAACGCTATACGGCCCTGGCGGACAACATCGCCCAGGACGTGGTCTTCAAGCGACCCGAGAAAGTCTATTGGATTTGCTCCAACTGCGGACACGTACATCTCGCGTCGGAAGCGCCCTCCAAATGTCCCGTTTGCGATCATCCCAAAGACTACTTCAAACTCTGGGTCAAAGGCTATTGATCGAGAAAGAACCCAATCTGTGTTTCTACCCGCCGCCCCTCGGGGCGGCGGCTTTTTTTCGCGCAAAGTTTTTTTGAAATTTTCGTTTGCTTTCCGTAAAAATGATGATATAATTGATCATAGGATTTATGACAAGGAGGGTTAAAAATGATTTTAGAACACTTGAAAAAAGACGACCCGGAAGTCTACGGGGCCATCGAGGCTGAAGAAGCCCGTCAAAATAACGGCATTGAGCTGATCGCGTCGGAGAATTTCGTTCCCCGCTCCGTTCTGGAGGCCGCGGGATCCGTAATGACAAATAAATATGCCGAAGGTTATCCCGACCACCGCTATTACGGCGGTTGCTCGTGCGTCGACATCGTGGAGAAACTGGCCATCGAACGGGCCAAAAAGCTCTTTTCCGTGGATTACGTCAATGTCCAGCCCCATTCGGGCTCCCAGGCCAATATGGCCGTCTACAAGGCGCTGATCCAGGTGGGGGACAGAATCATGGGTATGAAGCTCGACCAGGGAGGCCATCTGACCCATGGGAAAAACGTCAATTTTTCCGGAAAAGAATACGAGGTCTTCTCCTACGGCCTGAAACGGGACACGGAAACCATCGACTTTGAAGAGACCGAAAAAATTGCCCTTGAGGCTAAACCCAAAATTATCGTGGCGGGCGCCAGCGCCTATCCCCGGATTATCGATTTCAAGCGCTTCCGGGAAATCGCCGACAAGATCGGCGCCTATCTCATGGTAGATATCGCCCATATCGCGGGACTGGTCGCGGCCGGCGTACACCCGAGCCCCTTTCCCTGGGCCCACATTGTGACGACCACGACCCACAAGACCCTGCGGGGCCCCCGGGGCGGCATGATCATGACAAACGACCCCGAGATCGCCAAAAAAATCGACAAGACCATTTTCCCGGGCATCCAGGGCGGGCCGCTGATGCACATTATCGCGGCCAAAGCCGTTTCCTTCAAGTTGGATCTCGAGCCTTCCTTCAAGGAATACAGCCAACAGATCGTCAAAAACGCCAAAGTTTTGGCCGAAGAGCTGGCCAAAGGAGGACTCCGGATCGTTTCCGGCGGGACGGACAATCACATGATGCTTGTCGACGTCAAATCAGGATTCAACCTCAACGGTAAAATCGCCGAAGAGGCCCTCGATAAGGCCGGGATCACCGTCAACAAAAACGGCATCCCCTTCGATACGGAAAAACCCATGGTCACTTCGGGCATCCGGATCGGAACGCCCGCCGTCACCACCCGCGGCATGAAAGAGGCGGAAATGAAGGTAATCGCGGGCTTTATCGTAAAAGCGCTCAAAAATACCGGCGACGAGGCCCTTCTTGCCTCGATCAAGACCGAAGTCAAGGCCTTTTGCGACAAATTTCCGCTGTATCAGGATTAATTTTTTCTAAAGCGAGAGCGAAAAGGACAGGTACCCCCGGTATCTGTCTTTTTTGACGCCGCCCAGGTTTCGGTCTCCTTTGACGACGCCGGCGTCTATCGTGAGCTTTTCGCCGTACCAGCGAAGGCCCGCCGAATATCCCGCCGCCGTCATGACGGGGCCGCCTTTTTTGCCCGAGGCGTCATAGTTGTCCCGGACTTTGCCGAAATCGATGCCCGCATAGGGACGGAGCCGCGAGAAAAAGCGCCCGACGGGGCCCGTCTTTTCCGGTACGGGAATCACCCAGGAGAGTTCCGTCCGGGCATAAAAGCCCAGATCCCCGGAAAGTCCAGTCCCGTAGCCTCTTACGCTGTCAAAGCCGCCCACGGTGATCCTTTCCCCCGAAAAGAGGTTGTCCCGGCTGAACTGCCCCGAAGCCATGGTCCGGAATGTGAAGCGCTGACGCCCCAAGGCGAAGGGTCGGTACCAGGAAACCGCCGCCGTCCATTTCCGGAAGGCGTATTTTTTGTCCGAAGAAAGGGCGTCGGGATCGGGCATAACCCCGATGGACGTTGCCGTATCGCGACTTTTGGCGTCTGTCGAGAGCCCCTGATGGTAACGGATTTCATAGGAAGCCATGCCGCCCAGAGCGCGCCAAATCCCGTTTACGCCCAAAGTGAGGACGCCGTAGGTCCTGTCCTGGCTCACGAGCCTTGTCTTGTCGAGAAAGGTCTTTTCGCCTTTGAGAGCGAAGCCCGCGTCAAAGCGGATCTTATGATCACTGTTGCGGAAAATCAGTTTTCCCGCCGTAAAGGAGTAGTCCTTTGTCCGGGTCTCCAGCTCATAGAGGGAAAAGGCGCCCATCCGATAGTTTTTTTCCGAGCTTTTGTTGAACCCGAAGGAAAACTCCCAGGTCTTCAGCGGAAAAGACCAGGCGGCGCCGTAGGAAGCGGTCCTGTCTATTGCCTTTTTGTCGCGGCCGAAGTCCCGGGCGTCGGCCGTGTAATAAAGCGAGAGGCTGTCGTTGATTCCGAAACCGTTATCCAGCTCAAGGGACGTTCGCACGCGCTGCTTATCCCGTCCGATATCGCTGTAGCCGACGCCGGCCCGCCATCTTTTTTTGCGGTTGCTGGCGACGATAACCCGGGAATAGCCGAAGGTCTCCCCGGGGACGAGATCCATGGCGGCGGCGTTTGACTCGAGACGGTTCAGGTTGTCGATGCCCTGGTCCAGGTCCCGCAGATTGAGGATGTCGCCCGCTTCCGCCGGAAAGGCCGCGGCGATACTGCGGCGATCTCTTTTGCCGTCGCCGTCAAGAACGATTTCCGCGATTTTTCCGTAAACCACGACGAGTTTCAATTCCCCGGTCGTAATGTCCTGGCCCGGCAGCATGACCTTTGTTGTCACATAACCCGCCTTGGCGTAGGCCGCATTCAGCTCCTCGCCCAGAGCCTTGATGTCGAGGTAATTGAGTTCCCTGCCTTCATAACTTTCGATAATCCCGTATTTGAGTGCGTCGGGCAAAAGCTGCGCCTCGTCCGCCAGCCAGATCGTGTGGATCGGAAAGCGCGGCAGCGCCGCAATCTGCGCCGCCGTAAGGGTCTGTGCCCCGGGGGTTTCCCCGCCCTGTCCCCGCTCGAAAAACTCCCGCTGTTCTTTGGGGAGTTCCTCTTTGAGAATTTTGGGGCCCGTATCCTGCTTTTTCGCCTTATTCGCGCCCGGGCGGGCCGTCGCTTTTTCTTTGCCGTAGCGGCGGGCCAAGAGCTTTCTCTTGTCGTCTTTCACATAGTCGGGCTCGTCGTTGGCGCCGAAGCGGAACTGATAGCCCAGGGAGAAGACAATACGAGAAAAATCAGCCTTTCCGCCGGATTTTTGGAAGAGATAGTTTTCGCTTTCGATTTTTGCCGTATTGACGGTATAGCTGACGTCAAAGGTAAAATTTTTGTAGCCGACGCCCGCTCCCAGGCTGTAATAGAGCCCGTCTTTGGCCTTGAAGCGTCGGAGCCAACCTTCGTCGGCCACGACCCCCGTCGTTTTGTAAATGGTCTCGTAACGGTTCGTGTTTTTCTCGTTGATGTTGAAGGACCAACCGAGATTTGCCCGGAGGTAGGGCTGCCAGTCGCCGTTTTTATTGAATACATAGCGGGCCGTGAGGTAGAGGGGAATCGAGTCGTAGAGCTTCGTTTTCCCGACGTTTACTTTGAGCGTCGGGCTTTCGACGTCGGTATAGGCTTTGACGGCGCCATGCCGCTCGTAACCTGTCCCGAAGCCCAACTCAAATCCGCCTTTGACGGCTTTTCTCACTTCCGCCGTAATTTCCCATGAGGGTTCCGCGTCTTTTTCGGGTTTTGTGGTATATGTCCCGGCGGGGGCAAGGCCGACCTTGAGCTCGACCGCTGCGGCGCTCAGGCCTTGTCCCGCGAATAATCCCAGTATGCACAAAATCAGCACAATCACATTGTTTCGTTTCATCTGTAACCCTCCGGTAACGCTGTCATTTTCCGGTATTCTTTTTTTGTAAAATATCTGGTATTCTATCACACTTTCCGACAAAAATCCACCGCTTTTTTTGCGGCAAAAGAAAAAGACCGCCATAGAGCGATCTTTTCAGGCGGGCTTGCCCGCGTTTTTCACATCTGGTGCTTCGAGATGGGACTCGAACCCATAACCTCGTCCTTACCATGGACTTGCGCTACCGATTGCGCCACTGAAGCAAAATGGTGCCGATTATAGGACTCGAACCTACAACCTAATCATTACGAATGATTTGCTCTACCGATTGAGCTAAGTCGGCACAGAATTCCGTCTACTATTCTATCACATTTTGGAAAGAAATGCAAATCCATTTGCAATTTTTTCCCCTTTTTTCCCTTTTTTTAAAAATATGGCGTCGGATTGATGGGCTTTGAGTTGAACCGGAGCTCGTAATAAAGATTGGGCTTGCGCTCGGAAGAGAGGCCCAGGACCCCGATGGCTTCCCCCTGCTTCACCTGCTGATTGAGCTTGACGTTGAGGGAAATCAGATTACCGTAGACCCCGATCGTATTATAGCCGTAATTGATCATCACGACGCTCCCCAGGCCCTGGAACTTGTCGGCGTAGACGACTTTGCCCGAAGCCGCAGCCGTCACCTGGGTCCCCATTTTGCTTGCGATCTCGATGCCGTTGCTCTCTACGGCCCCGCCTTTGGCCTCGCCGAAGAGTACCGCGTAGCTTCCCGCCACAGGCTTTTTCAGCTTTCCGATCTTGAGGGCCGCCTCTTTGATCGTGGCGACGCTTTCGTCCCTCGTGGTCCGCTGGTTGATGACCGCCGTAATCTCGCGGTTGATCCGCTCCTTTTCTCGTCTCAGGCGCTGAATGTCCTCCCGGTGGGTCCGCTGTTCCCTGTCCAGCTGAGCCATCAGCTTGCTCTTTTCTCCCTTTTTGGCGTCCATTTCCTTTTTGTTGGCGTCCAGTTTATTCCGGAGGTCCCCCAATTTCTTCCGCTCATACTCAATTTCCCGCTTGACTTTCTGAATGTCGAATTGCACGCTCTGGATATGCTCCATCCGGGAAATGTCCCCGTACAAAAGGCCCCGGAAGTTTTTCCGGGTCAGGGAATCGTTCGGGTTGTTGCCGCGGCTTTTGACATATTTGTCCCAGAGGATGATCTTTGTCCCGTATTCGCCGCGCTTGCGGTCCAGCTCCCGGGTCGTCATGCCGAGGGATTTTTCCCCGTAGTCGATATTTTTGGAAACGACGTTGATTTCGTTGATAATCTCCCGCTGCTCTTTTTCAATGCCGCGCATGTCCCGGTCGATATCCTGGATCTGGGACGCGACGGTCTTTTTTTCGCCGTCGATTTCCCGGATAATCCCTTGTTTTCGCTCAATCTTGGCGTCGATGTCCCGGACCTTGTTTTCAAGCTCCGAGACGTTTCCGGAAAAGGCGGCCCCGGCAAGCAGCAGAGAAAACAGCAGAAGCGCGTTCCGCCCGCCGTACATCAGGTTTCACCGCCTGATTTTTTGAGCGGCCAGAAGGGAACGGCCGCGATGAACAGGCAGATCCCCAAGACGCCCACGCTCTGCGGGATCAGCAGTTCCCGGAGGCTTAATATCCGCGCCTCGGGCCGGATCGTAAGCAGCAAATCCCCGAAATAGAGATAGGCGTTGACGAAAACAAGACTGGAAATGACGACGCAAACCAGCATGGGAAGTACGTTTACCCATTTCGCCCGACGCCGCAGCTTCCGCTCGTCAAGGCTCTCGTCGATTTTATTGGCGTACTCGAGGGAAAAGCCGTTGTAGAAAATGAAGCCGGTTAGAATCAGAAGCGGCGCAAAAAAGATCCCGAATAGGATCACAATCAAAAGTTTATAAAATTTGACCTCGTTTTCGCGGTATTGGATCTGCAAAAGATCGATATAGGTCTCTTTGACGTCGGCCATGGCTTCGAGCCTTTCCTGCAGGTTCGAGAGGTCGCTCTTGTTCCGGAACCAGACGATCATGCTGTCGGCCAGAGAGTTTTCACTCTCGGGAAGGGCGATGCCCAGCTGCGTCTGCAAATCCCTAAAAGACGCGTCTCGACTCACATAGCGGACATTTTTGACCCCATAGACCGAAAGAATCTGTTTTTCCAGCGCCTCTTCCTGCGCCATGGAGAGATTGGGCCGCAAATCCACCGAAAAGAAATAATTTTTGTCGATTTCTCGCGCGCACATATAAAAATTGAGGATCGTCGCGCAGAGGGCGTTCAAAAAAAAGAAAACGATCAGGAAGGGGACGACGGTGCAGCGTTTGAGCTCCGTCCGGGAAAAGCGAAGCCCCATGTCGGCGGGCGCTTCCATGACGGGGTCGTCGCTTTCAGGCGCTTCCGCCGCCATAATCGGAATCCGGATGCCCTTGTTTTCAGGCTGCCTGCGTTTTTCCTTCTCCTCAAATTGTATAAAATCAAATTCCATGGGTTTCCTTCCCTTTCCCCTTTTTCTTACATTATAGTCTTTCGGGGCTTTCTTTGTCAAGGAAGAAAGCGCTTCTCTTTTTTAATTTTTTGTGCTCAGGAGAACACGGGATTTTCAAGTTCCGCGAAGAACGCGTCCAGCGTCCCCCAATAGAGGATTCCTTCGAGGGCTTTGTGATATTGCGCCTTTTTATTGGCCACAAGGTTGATCAGAAGCGTCCTTTTGTTGTCCTTCAAGCGCGTGTTGTCAAAGCGGATGAAATATCCCTCGTCCCTTTCCTCAATGAGGGCAATGCCTTGGGCTTCCGCCTTCATTTTGATCGAGAGGTAGGAAAAAAGCTCCCCCACTTCCTCAGGGGCGGGGCCGAAGCGGTCTTCGATCTCCTGTAGCAAATTCCGGAGTTCCGCCTCGTCTTCGATTTCCACCATGCGCTTGTAAATCACGATCTTTTCGTCTTTTTCGATATAGGTATCGGGGATGTAGCCGTGGTTCAGCACCTTGATTTCCGGCATATCCCGCTCTTCGCGGTATTCCCCTTTCAGTTTCGCCATTTCTTCCTTGAGCATTTTGATATACATATTGTATCCGAAGGTCTCGAGGGCTCCGTGCTGCTTTTCCCCCAAAATCTCGCCGGCGCCCCGGATGCGCATGTCCTCAAGGGAAAGTTGAAATCCGCCTCCGACGTCTTTAAGCTCTTTGATGCTCTCTTCGCGCTCCCGCACTTTCTTTCCCCCGGAGAGGGCGTTGACAAGATAGCAGTGGGCTTTGCGCTCCCCCCGGCCGATCCGTCCCCGGAGCTGATAAATCTGGGAAAGGCCCAGTTTTTCGATGCCTTCGATGATCATGGCGTTGGCGTTTTCGATGTCGATGCCGTTTTCGATGATGGTCGTCGAGAGCAAGACGTCCAAGTCGCCGTTTTCAAAGGCCGAAATCTTCCGCTTGATCTCTCTGGGTTGCATCTGGCCGTGAATATAGTCGAGGCGCACATAAGGGGGAAGAATGGCCCGGAGCTCCGCCGCCTTTTCTTCCATGCCGCGCACATAGTTGTAAATGTAAAAGACCTGGCCCTCCCGGGCGATTTCCCGCATGACGGCGGCCTTGATGAGGGCGTCCTCCTTTTCGATGAGGACGGTTTCGATGGGTTTTCGCCCCTCGGGGGGCGTATCGATAATGGAAATATCCCGTATACCCAGAAGCGACAAATTGAGAGTCCGGGGGATGGGCGTCGCCGTCATCGTAAGCACGCTGACCTTCGTCCGCAGTTTTTTCAGTTTTTCTTTGGCTTTGACGCCGAATTTCTGTTCCTCGTCGATGACGACCAGGCCCAGGTCATGAAAATCGAGGTCGTCAGAAAGGATCCGGTGGGTGCCGATCAGGATATCGACGGTTCCGCTCTTGACTTTTTTGAGGATTTCGGCCTGTTCGCCCTTTGTCTTCAGGCGGCTCATACAGGCCACCGTGATCGGGTAATTGGAAAAGCGCTCCGTAAATCGCTCGTCGTGCTGCTCGGCCAGGACCGTTGTTGGGACGAGGATCGCAACCTGCTTTCCGTCCGTAACGGCCTTGAAGGCCGCCCGCAAGGCGATTTCCGTCTTTCCGTAGCCCACGTCGCCGCAGATGACCCGGTCCATGATCCGACCCTCTTCCATGTCTTTCTTGACGTCGTTGATGGCCTTCAGTTGGGAAACGGTCTCCTTGTAGGGAAAGCCCTCCTCAAATTCCTCCTGCCACACGGTATCGGGGGAATAGACAAAACCCCTTTCCTTTTCCCGTCTCGCCTGGATTTCAATGATTTCCTTGGCGAATTTGATCATCTCTTCCTTGAGCTTTTCCTTTTTCCGTCGGAAGCCGTGGCGGCCCAGGCGGTAGATCTCGGGGATTTCGCCCGGAGTGGAGACGTATTTTTCGATATTTTTAATGCTTTCGACGGGGACGAACAGCCTGTCCTCGTCGGCGTAGCGGATTTTCAAATAATCCCTGCCGTCGATGACTTCTATCCCCAGATAGACGCCGACGCCGAAATTCTTATGGATGATATAATCGTTTTCCCGTATTCTCGATACGTCAATATAGCGGAGTTTGCGGCGCTCCTCTTCTCGGGGGCTGATCTTGATCCCCTTCAGTTCCCGGTCCGTCAGAACCAGCCGCTCCTTCCGGCCCTTTTTTTCCGAAAAGCCCTCGAAATAGCGATAAGGGTGGATTTTGACGCCGCTATTTTTGAGAAGCTCCCGGTAGCGCATCTCCTCATAGGTGTAGAGCTCCACGGAAATGTTTTTGTCCGATCCCAGGGCCTTGACGGCTTCGACGCTCCGGAATTGCTCCAGCCTCTCTTCGGGAAAGGACAGCAGCTCGATCTCCCGCCCCTCCTCATAGAGACGCATAAAGCGCTCCCGTCGGAGCTCTTCATCCTCTCTGTTTTTTAAGACCATTTCTTCAAATTTGTAGGCCAAAAGCTCGAGATTTTCAAAAAAAACCGCTTTTTCCGGATCGGGGTCCAACGTGAGAAAATCAAGAAAAGAAAGGGGTTCGGCATTATTGTTGTGAATATACACATCAAGTTTTTCATGCTTTTTTATGCTGCGCTGGCTTTCAGGGTCAAAATGCGTAATCCGTTCCGGAATTTCATCGAAAAATTCCAATCTGACGGGATATTCTCCGCTGATCGGATAGATGTCCACGATATCGCCCCGTATACTGTATTCTTTTCTTTTTTCGACCATATATTTTTTTTCGTAGCCGCTTTGAATCAATTTCTCCTCGAGATCCTTCCGCTTGACGGCCTCCCCCAGCGCGAAACGCCAGGCGTCCCCTTTGCGGTAAAAATCCCTCAAATAGCCCTCCAAAGAGAGTAGCACAATATAGCTCGACTGCGTCTTCAGGGCGTCCAGCGCGTCATAGTTGTTCTTTTCCTTTTCCTCGCTGTCCCCGGCGCTTTCGACCCGCACGAGGGCCCCCGCGAAATTTTCGCGCAAAAAAGACGAATAGTCTGCGATATTCCGGTTGGAAGAGCAGACATAGACGATTTTTTTCGCTTGGCTCAGAAGATACTCGGGGATTTTTCCCCGGTACTCCCGGATCAGTTCTTTTTCCATGATGGTTTCCCGGCCGGATCCCTACCAGCCGATATAAAGTCTCGCGAGCAGAAAAATCTGCGTCGGCAATAAGATAAAGAGCGCCGCTTTCAGGATCCGTCCGCCTTTTTTTTCTTTGAAGCGGAAAAGCCCGTAGAGAATCCCCGGGGTTCCCGCCAAAACCGCGTAAACGACAAGTCGGAAAATCGGAATTTCCGCTTTCCCTTTTTCCCGTCGCCGCCCCATTCGCCAGATCAAAAGAAAGCTCCAGAGATTGACCGCGAAAATCCAGCCCGCGAAAATCCCGAGCCAGGGAAGATCCCGGGCATAACTGAGAAAATCGCTGATGAGCGCGTCCATGGCGGCCTCCTTTTTCATGTGTATATTCTTAAAAATAAAATTTGGTTTCTTTGTTTTTGCAAATTGGCGTCAGCGCCACAAACCGACCCCTCCGGAGACGCCCGGGCCTTTATTTGCCGACGCAAAAATCCCGGAATATCCGATCCAGCAAGTCCTCCGTGGAGACCGCTCCGGTGATTTCCCCCAGAGCGTCCGCCGCCTCCTTCAGGTCAAGGGCCATAAGGTCCGCGGGATAGCCCGCGGCAATGGCCGACAGGGCCGAAGAAAGCGCCTCCGAGACCCTGGAAAGGGCCGCCTTGTGCCGGATATTGGTCAGGATCAGGCGCGATCCCGCCGTCTCTTTTTCTTCTTTCAGCAAAAATCCGCCGATGGTTTCCTCAAGGGCTTTGATCCCTTCTCCGGTCAGGGCCGAAAGCGCGGCCCGGGCTTTAATCCCCGGAAAGGCTTCTTTGTCTTCGTTGACGCCTTTGTCGATCTTGTTTAGGATCCAAAGGGTCTTCGGATAGCGCTCAGCGCCGATGTTTTCGTAAATGGCCAAATCTTCGCCGTCAAGAGGAACCGAGGCGTCGGTCACAAAAAGAATCAGGTCCGCCTCCTCAAGGGTTTCCCTGGATTTTTTGACGCCCATGGCCTCAATGGTGTCGGCGGTCTGGCGGATCCCCGCCGTATCCACCAACACGAGCCGAATCCCTTTGATTTTGACTTCTTCGACGATGGTGTCCCGGGTCGTCCCGGGGATTTCCGTCACAATGGCCCGCTCTTCCCGCAAGAGGGCGTTTAGTAAGCTCGATTTGCCGACGTTGGGTTTTCCCACGATGGCGGTTTTTACCCCGTCCCGGATCAGTTTTCCCGCGTCATAGGAAGCGATCAGGGCCTCGCAGCTGTCATTCACGCTTTGGAGATCCGCCGTAAGATTCGCGGGGAAAGGTTCTTCGATCCCTTCCTCGGGATAGTCCAGGACGACGTTGACATGGGCCGAAACGGCCAGAATTTTCTCTCTCAAGGCCTCTATGCCTGCCGCAAGATCTCCCCGTAGCTGCTTTAGGGCCAGCGTCAGGGCGCCGTCGCTTTTTCCTTCGATCAAGTCACGGACGGCCTCGGCCCTGGTCAAATCTATTCTTCCGTTCAGAAAGGCCCTTTTGGTGAATTCGCCTTTTTCGGCCAGCCGGGCGCCGTTTTTGAGCGTGAGGGACAGAATTTTTTCCGCGAGAATCCTCCCCCCGTGGCAGTTGATTTCCGCCGTATCTTCACCGCTGTAGGTCTTTTTGCCGCGCATCAGGGAAACGAGGGCTTCGTCCACGACCGGCGTCCCTTGTGTCAAATTGTCCCGGATATGACCGTAGCAAAGCGAAAAACTCCGGATATCTTTGAGCGGCCTTTTTGATTTGGGGAAAAAGATTTTTTCCGTAATGTCCATGGCTCGCGGTCCCGATATCCGGATAACGGCAATACCCCCCTCGCCCGGGGGGGTGGATATGGCAGCGATCGTATCGTATCGCATGAAAACGCTCCCTATCGTTTTTTCTTGATGATGATAAATCTGTTCGGTTCCCTTCCTTCGCTGAAGGTATCGATCTGCGGGTATTTGTTCATCACTTCGTGGATGATTTTCCGCTCCCTTGCGGGCATGGGATTGAGTTTTACGGTTTTTCCGGTCTTCAGCACTTTTTCGGCCATTTTTTTCGAGAGCTTTTTCAGCGTGTCGTAACGTTTTTCCTTGAAACCCTCGACGTCCACCTCAATCCGGTACTTCTTGAAAATGGATTTCAACAGATACTCGAAGCTGTTGAGGGTCTTGCCCTTTTTGCCGATGATGATGCCGTTGTCCTCGCCAAAGATCTCAACGAGATAATTGCGCTCGGAGAGCTTTGTGACGTTGACATTGAGCACAAGGCCCATTTTTTCAAGGATGGCCCTGGTTTTTTCGGCAAGGCTTTCCGTGATGTCCTCATAGCGCTCATCGGCGGCGGGGGTCATGTCCTCGCCCTCGTCGTGGATCGCGTCAAAAAACGCGGCCTTGTCGGATTTTTCTGGGGCGGAATCAGGAATTACCGCGCTTTTTTCTGTTTTCACGGGTTTTTCCCTTTTGCGCTCGTCGCGCTTGCCCTCTCGCTTTTCCTCTTTACGGAGGTCTTTTTTGCCGTCTTTTGCCGTCTCTCGCGGGGTCTCTTTTTTCTTTTCCTGAGGCTCCGCCTTAGGCTGGGGCTTTCTTGTCTTGTCGATTTCTACGGAATAGATCCCTTCGGACGTGAAAAGCCCGAAGAATGAGGATCTGCCTTTTTTCACCTCGGTCACGGCCACAATGTGCTCCGGCTTCGCCTCGGCGATATTCAAAGCCCGTTCGACGGCTTCTTCTTTCGTCATTGCCTTGATGTCATCGATAACTATGGTTTTTCCGGCCATAGCTCAGTCCCCCTTTTTCATGATCCAATATTGCTGCACCATGGACAAAACCGTCGACACAAACCAGTAGATCTGTACGCCGGAAGGCATGTTGAGCGCGATAAAGGCCATGAGGATCGGCATAAATACCGTCATATTCTTCATCATGGGGTTTTCGTCGCCGCCTGTCATCAACTTTTGCTGAAGCCAGGTCACGACGCCCGTCAGGATCGGCAGGATAAAATAGGGATCGGGATTGACGAGGTCCATCCACAAAAACACGGGGCCCACCATAAATCCCGATACAAAGCCGACGCCGTTTGAAAAAATTTCCGCGACGGCCCTGGCGAATTCGGGAATGATGCCCGAACGCAGTACGCCAAAGAGCGCGATCAGGATAGGCATCTGGATCAGAAGCAGAAGACATCCGCCCATCCCCATAAAACTGATGCCGTGCTTTTTATACAAATCCATGGTCGCTTGCTGTTGGGCCTGCTGGTCCCCTTTATACCGCTCTTTGATTTTATCGAGTTCCGGTTGCAGCTTTTTCATTTTTTTCATGGATTTGTCCTGCTTGATCGTCAGCGGCAGCATGATGATTTTGATCACAATAGTCGCCAGGATAATGGCAAACACATAGTTGCTGACAAATTTGTTGATCCCCAGAATGAGGTTGGCGATCAAATCCTTGATCGTCTGATAGACAACGTTGGAGCGTTTTACGACGCCGTAGCTCTCATCCCGGACAAGGGTCTCATCGAGAATGTTGCGAACCCCCTCGGCCAGAGCCTTTTCTTCGTAAGCCGCGTCTGTCGGTAGACTGACGTCGGGTTTTCTTTGATCGAGATAAGTCGTGATCAAAGCGGCGAGCCTCGCCGTCTCTTTTTCCCCGAGACCCATGGCTTGCACTCTGAGTTTATCGATTTTTTCACTGCTGATTACCGCTTCCAATTGCATAAATTCGCCGTTTTCCATTCTGACCAGCGTTCTGAAAGTCCCGACGGGGAGCTTGTCTTTTTTCTCCCGGGTGAGATTCATGGCGCGGGTGAGCGTCCCCTTGATGGCGTCCGCGGCCAGGGAAAGTCCCTGCTGTTCTTCTTTGACATCCGTCAGATCCACGAATTTATCGTTATTTTCCGCGATCAAACGGGAAGTGAAACGATCCACAAGGGCGGCGTTATTGAGGTAAAAATCTCCTTTGGCCACCGTTATCGATTCGATTTTGTCCTTGCCCAGGGTGATGGCCAGCACGTCCGTCAGGGGCGCCGGTTCTTTTTTCGCCTCTTTTTTGAAGATCCCTGTGATTCTCTTCAGAAATCCCGTTCGCTCGGGATATTGGACGGCCGCGTAATAGGTTCCCGGCTTGTATTCACTCTTTTTGCTGCCGTTTCCTTCCTTGTTGCGGAAAAAGACGAACATCACGATAAACAATATGATCATCGGCAGATATTTTTTTATGCTATCCATTTACGTATGAAATCCTCCTGAAATTAAAGACTTGGTTCCTTTTTTTTCGGTACGGGGTCATATCCCCCTTTGTGAAAGGGGTGACATCTCAATATTCTTCTGATTCCCAAATAAGTTCCTTTTATCAGACCATGAACTTCGATGGCCTCGTAGGCGTAAGCGGAGCAGGTGGGGATAAAACGGCAATTTTTCCCCAAATATGGACTGATCTGGCGCTGATAAAAGCGAATCAGGAAAAGCGCGATTTTTTTCATGGACAAAGGGCCCCGTACGATGCAAATTACATGATAAAAAGATTGCTCTGTCTGAACATCTTTTCCAGATCCCGTCCGAGGGTATCGTATGACAGGGACTTGATGTTCTGACCGGCAATTCTTTTTCCGACTAAAATCAGGTCGTAACCGTTTTTGATCCTCGCGTCGTTTATTCTCAAATATTCGCGGTATAAACGCTTGATCCGGTTACGGCAGACGGCGTTTCCTGTTTTCTTGCTGACAACGAATCCGCAATTTTTGGTGTTGGAGGAATTTTTAAGAAAAAAAATCAGAGAGTAATAGCCAAAAGTTTTTTTTCCCTGATTATAGATCAGTTGAAACTCTCTGTCTTTTTTGAGCGTATTCATCAATCGTTACTCCGGCGGCCGGATCAGGCCGACAATTTGTATCTGCCTTTAAGTCTGCGCCGTTTCAAAACTTTCCTGCCGCCCCTGGTTTCCATCCGCGAAAGGAAACCATGTTCTTTCTTCCTTTTGTGCCGGTTGGGCTGATAGGTTCTTTTCATTTTGTTCACCTCCCGTCTGAAGTTGTCTCAGCTATTTATTATAAAAGATTTTTCCGATTTAGTCAAGTCTTTCCTGCAATTTTTGAAACGGAAGCGGTTTGTCTGTTGTATTTTATTGAGTTCAGGTTTTGTTGTACAGAGGGCGCAAAGTTTGGAGAGACGGAAAAGCGCGGGCAGGCGGGCAAAAAATATTTTTATTTGAAAACACAAGAAAAAGAGCGGAAAAAACCCGTTCCAGGGAGGGAGAAGAATGCGGAAACAGGCAAAAAACGGGAAGAAAAATTATTTTTATCCGTATATCGCGAAAAAAAGCCGAAAAACGGCGGATTTTTCCCGGGAAAGGGAGTGGCTCTTTCCGAAACGGCGCGGGAAGGCGCGAAGGGCTTTTATTTTTACCCGTATACACATTTATTTTTATCCCTGTGCATAGCGGGAAAAGCCAATATTTCAGGGGTCCAGCTGAAGAACGCCGGCGAAAGGGCGTCAAACCGCAAAAAACTTTATTTTTGTTGATGGACACCAAAGCCCTGCTTTTTGTGGGGTATTATTGATTATATACACGAAAATTTTTTTCGCCGTTCTTTGGTGACAATTTGTAATGAGTTGCTTTTTCCATGAAAAATAAAGTTGAATTCTTTTGACTTATAGGTTATAATAGGCTTGCTATCTGCATATCTTTTTAAAACATCAGCAAGGAACGATCGACTATGACAACCGAAGAATTTTTTGAACCTGTCGTCCCTCAAGAAGGCAAGACCGACATGACCGATTCCTTTGACAGCCTTACCATCCTGAATTCCGGTTCCCTTTTGGAAGATCTCAAACATGTGGAAATATCCATCAACGAAGTCCCCGATATTGAAGTCAAGGAGATTGTGCTTCGGGAAACGGGAAACTTTTTGAATTTGGAGGAGAGACGGATCAATATCCCGCTGGAAATGATCGTTTTCCCCTTTTTCACCTACCAAAAGCAAAACAAGCGCGTCAACTTTGAATACGTGTTTCAGGATTTGGGCGTAACCATGCAGAGCACCCTTATTCCCAGAAGCAACGCCGACATGGTTTTCCAGCCCTCCACCTTCGAGGAAAAGATCTATACCTACCTGATCTCTATGTACGAGGTCAAGGCCGAAGTGGACGAAAAAGAAGATTTTCTCGAGTTTGAAATACGGGATTTCATCGAGAAATTCCTCGAGCTCAAAATGAACCGGACCTACTACAAAAAAGTCGAGCAGGCCCTGAAAAATCTCTACAGAACGGAATATCAATTTACCATAGACAACCACACGAAGATGGGAAAATTCAAGTTTGAAGACGCCTCCTTCAGGCTGCTTTCCTACCAGAAGCTTTCCAAGGGCAAAAAGCGCTTTTACCGGGTGTACCTCAACAAAAACGTCCGGAACAAAATCAAAGAAAAGCGCTATATCATCTACAAATCAAAAGAACTGGTCCGCCTTTTGGAAGAAGATCCCATCGCGGCCCGCATTTACAAGTACATCAGTCAGATCCGCTTCGCCGACAGGGAAGGCCGGATCAACATCAAGACCCTAGCGGCCATTATCCCCTTAAAGATCGAGCAGATCACAAAACGCGTCAACAAAAGAGGCGTGGAGAAAGAATACGTGCTCTCGCGAGTCAAGCAGGTCCTCAAAAGAATCGAAAAGGCCTACGACGTCCTCGTGCGTGCGGGCTATATCCTCTCCTACGGATCGAGCTACGTCAAGGCCGAAGATACGTATTACATCGAGTACAGCTTTAATCCGGAAAAAGACGGCACCTGTCATATTTCCGAATGGATCAAGGAAAAAAACCGGGAAGCGCGCAATCTTCCCGCAAAGGCGCCGGCGGCGCTCCCCGACAAATCCAGCGACGCCGTGGCGGATGCGGGCTTTCGCGTAACGAAAATCGCCCTTGCGGGGGCGACTGCCGAAAGAGTCCTCCCCGAGGCGCTCAAAGAGCAATTGCGGGCCGTCAAAACGAATCCTTATATCGCCAAGGCCTGGAGCCGCGAGGCGGAGGAAAAACTCCAGACGATCTATGAGACAAACGGCATCAAATACGCGAGAGAAGTGTTGCTGGCGCTCAAAAGCGTCAATTCCTCCATCAAAAAAAGCCTTGTCCAGTATATCAACGGCGTACTGAAAAACAAACAAAAAGAAGCGGCCAAGGAAGACCGGCAGATGTCCCAGCAAATGAGACTCTTTGACGACTACGCCAAAGTCATTGACGCGGGAGGGGCCTCCCCCGAAAAAGAAACGCGGGCGGAGGCGACAGAAAACGCCCGGGACAAATGGGAAAGCCTCTTCGCGGGCATGGAGGAAACCGACAAGACCGCCTTGCTGGAGGCGGCCGTGGCCAGAGCCGCCGGAGACAACCCGGCCTTTGCCATAGACAGCGCAAAGGTCCGAGAAAACGTCGTCTATGAGGGCATGGTGCTCCCGTATGTGGAAGAGATGCTGGCGGGAAAAAAATAAAAACCGTTGACTTTATTGCAAAAATATGATAAAATCATATGGTTTATCAGGTATTCCGCTTGGGGCAGGGGACCATCCCCGGATCCGCCAATGAATATCTTCAAGGAGGAAAGCGAAACATGAAAGAAAAATTGATTGAGCTCGCCGAAAAAGAATATCTGAGAACGGATATTCCCAAATTTAAGGCCGGCGACACCATTGCGGTCCACTACAAAGTCATCGAGGGCAACAAAGAAAGAATTCAGGTCTTTGAGGGCGTTTGTATCAGAATCAGCGGCGGCGGCGTATCCAAGACCTTCACGGTCAGAAAAGTGAGCTCGGGCATCGGCATTGAGCGCATTATTCCGATGAATTCCCCGATGATTGAAAAAATCCAGGTTTTGAAAATCGGCAAAGTGCGGCGGAGCAAGCTCTACTACTTGCGGGGACTCTCCGGAAAACAGTCGCGAATCAAGGAAATCAGAAAATAAGCGGAAGAAAAAACCGGACAATCCCGGTTTTTTTCTTTTCCTTTTTCGCAAAGTGTGATAGAATATCTGTGAAAATGGAAAGGGGGATGAGATGAACAAAGGAAAATTCTACTTTTATGTGGCCTTTTACGTGATTTTGACCGCGATTCTGCTCTATGTGCTGATCCGGGAAGAAAAAGTGGGGCGGATCCTGGCGGAAAAGCGGGAAAAGCTTACGGCGACTGTAATCGCGGGGTTCCACGTGACCGGGACCAAGGCGAAACTCGTCGTAAGAAACGTGATCTGGCTTCTGGAGTTTGTCGCAAGCACCCTGGCGGTCCTTTTTCTGATCCGGGCCTATTATTTGGGGAATTTTGTCGTTCCCACGGGATCCATGATCCCCACGATCCTGGAGCAGGACAGACTTTTCGCCAATATGGCGGTCTATCGGTTCAGAAAGCCCAGGGTCGGCGAGATCTTCATTTTCAAGGAACCGGTTACCGATAAAGACCTCTATACGAAGCGGGTCATGGGGCTTCCCGGGGACAGGGTCAACATCAAGGAAGACAGTCTTTTCATCAACGGGGAGAAAGTCCCCGGAAGAAGTTATATCAACGCGGGGAAGCTCGGTTATGAGACCTGGATCATCCCCAAAGCCGGGGACGCCATCGAGATCATCCCCAAAATGGACTATGAAGCCTGGCTCAAAGGGCGGAAAATAGATGTCAAAGAGGTGCAGGACTACCTGATCGGGGACATGTACGAACTGGACAAGATCCTCCCGGATCTTGAAGTGCGCGTAAACGGTGAAAAGACCGGCATGCTCCTCGATGTTCTCCACGAAAAGGGAAAACTTGAGCGGCTCATGCGGGGGGAGACCTTAAGCTTTATCTCGAAAAAAGACTATTATTTCGCGCTGGGCGACAATACAAAAAACAGCTTCGATTCCCGCATGTGGGGCTTCGTGGCCGAAGACAGAATAAAGGGACGGCCCCTTTTGCGCTTCTGGCCCTTGCGCCGGATCGGGCTTTTGCGGTAGGACCTATGGAAAAAATTCTGGAGATCGCCGCCATAGAGGCCGCGGCTTTTCCCACAAACGCCCTTTCGGCGGCGGAAATTTACTTTATGGAAGAAAATCCCGGCTATGAGATTCTGACCGAGGGAAGGGACGCGGTCGAAGCCTATCTGATTCTCTTTGATACCATCGAGGCCTGGGAAATGATCAAATTGGCGACCCGGGCCGACTGCCGGAAGAAAGGCCTTGCCACAAGGCTTCTCGCCAAGGCCAAAGCCATGGGAAAAGAGAAGATCTTCCTGGAGGTCAGGCAAAGCCACGGGGACACGATCCGCTTTTATGAAAAAAACGGCTTCAGAACGCTGAGTTTACGGAAAAACTATTATCGCGACACCAATGAAAACGCCGTCATCATGGTATACGAAAAGAAGGGGTGAAGTCATGGAAAAAAACCGCTATGAAAACCCGCTGGCCGAGCGCTACAGTTCAAAGGAAATGCTCTACAATTTTTCTCCGGAAAAAAAATTTACGACTTGGAGAAAGCTGTGGACGGCTCTGGCCGAAACGGAAAGGGAACTGGGCCTTCCGATTACGGAAGAGCAGATCCGGGAACTCCGGGACAACATCACGAATATCGACTATGAAGTCATTAAATTACGCGAGGCGGAAGTCCGCCACGACGTCATGGCCAATGTCTACGCCTACGGACTCGCGGCCCCTTCGGCCAAAGGAATCATCCATCTGGGGGCAACCTCGGCCTTTGTGGGGGACAATACCGATCTGATCCAGATCCGGGACGGCCTTGGGATCCTCAAGCAAAAGCTCGTCAACGTCATCGCGGACTTGAAGGCCTTCGCTCTGGCCCACAAGGCCCAGCCGACGCTGGGGTTCACACATTTTCAGGCGGCCCAGCTGACGACGGTGGGAAAACGCGCGACGCTCTGGACCCAGAGCCTTTTGCTGGACCTCGAAGAGCTGGAATTCCGGGAACAGACGCTTCGTTTCCGGGGGGCCAAAGGAACCACCGGCACCCAGGCCAGCTTTGCCGAGCTCTTTGACGGGGACTATGAAAAAGTCAAAAAGCTCGACCGGAGAATTGCCGAAAAAATGGGCTTTGACAGGCGCTTTTCGGTCACGGGCCAGACCTATGACCGAAAGATCGACGCCCAGATCTTGAATCTTTTGGGAAATCTCGCCCAGTCGGCCCACAAATTCACAAACGACATCAGGCTCCTGCAGCACAGAAAGGAAATCGAGGAGCCCTTCGAAAAAAGCCAGATCGGATCTTCGGCCATGGCCTACAAGAGAAACCCCATGCGTTCGGAAAGAATCGCGTCCCTGGCCAAATTTGTCATGGCGCTTTCCCAGAGCGTCGGCATGACCGCCGCGACCCAGTGGTTTGAACGGACCCTCGATGATTCGGCCAACAAACGGCTTTCGGTCCCCCAGGCTTTTCTGGCCGTTGACGCCATTTTGCTGATCTGGAAAAATATCCTCTCGGGCCTCGTGGTCTATCCCAAAATGATCGAAAAAGGGATACGGGAGGAGCTCCCCTTTATGGCGACGGAATACATCATCATGGAATGCGTCAAAGCGGGCGGCGATCGGCAGGAGCTCCATGAACGGATCCGCGTGCATTCTATGGAAGCGGGAAAACGCGTCAAGCTCGAGGGGAAAGAAAACGACCTGACCGAGCGGATTATCGCCGATCCGACTTTTAAGCTCAACAAAGAAAAATTTTTATCGCTGATAAATCCTAAGAATTTTATCGGTTTTTCCCGGGAACAGACCGAAGAATTCATCCGGGATGAAGTCGATCCCGTTTTGGAAAAATACAAAGACCTCCTCGGGATGGACGCGACGCTCCATGTATGACGCCGGATTAAGCGCAGACGAAAAAAAGAAAATGAGCCGCCTTGTGCTCTATCTGCTGCTGGCGCTCTATGTGTCCATACTGGAGACGCTGATCCCCAAACCGGCCCCCTTTTTGAAACTGGGGCTGGCCAATGTGGTGACGCTGGCGGTCCTGGAAAAAGAGGGCTTTCGTATGGGGCTGACGCTGACGACGCTCAGGGTACTGATCCAGCATCTGGCCTTCGGGACGATCCTCACGCCGGGCTTTTTTATCAGTCTTTCGGCGGGACTTGCGGCGGTTTTCGTCATGGGGGCGCTCTTTCGGGCGAGGCAGGGGCTTTCTCTTGTGGCCATCAGCGTGGCCGCGGCCTTTACCCACAATCTTGTCCAGCTTTTGGTCGTGTGGGCGCTTCTTTTCCGGAACATATCGCTTTATTCCCGCTACACGCTTTACTTTATCGCGTTTTTTTTATCCATGGGAATCCTGTCGGGTCTTGTGACGGGGGTCCTTTGCGCGAGGCTGACGATCAGAAAAAGAAAAAAGACGAAGGAGAAATGAGATGAAAAAATATTTCGGCACAGACGGCATAAGAGGAGAGGCCAACCGGGAGCTGACGGCGGAACGGGCGTTTTTGTTGGGCGCCGCCTTGGGCTATTGGATGAACCGGGAAAATCCCCGGGGAAAAAACGCGCTTTTGGTGGGCCGGGACACGCGAATCTCGGGCGCCATGCTGGCCTCGGCGCTGTCTGCCGGCGCAAACGCCCAGGGCGTCGACGTAAAATTTTTGGGCGTCCTACCCACGCCGGCCGTGGCTTATCTGACCAAGGAATCAAAAGCCGGAGCGGGCGTCGTAATTTCGGCTTCCCACAACCCCGCCAAGGACAACGGCCTCAAGGTTTTCGGCCCCGACGGCTATAAGATCCCCGACGAGACGGAGGAAATGATCGAAAAACTCATGGACGACGCGAAAAAACTCACGGAAAATCCCGTGGCCGGAGACCGGGTCGGGACCCTTTTCCGGGACAGACGGGGCTATTTTCATTACCGCAGATTTTTGCTGCAGACGGTAACAGGGGATTTTTCAGGCCTCAAAATCATCCTCGATACGGCAAACGGCGCGGCGTACCAGATCGCAAAAGACGTGTTTTCGACTTTATCGGCGGAGGTCGTGGCGATCCACGACGCCCCCGACGGGCTCAACATCAACCGGGACTGCGGCTCGACCCATCCGGAGGTCCTCTCCCGGGTCGTCACGGGCTACGGGGCGGATCTGGGCTTTGCCTTTGACGGCGACGCCGACAGACTTATCGTCATAGACCGGCGGGGGAAAATCGTCGACGGCGACAAGGTCATCGCGGTTCTGGCCGAAGCGCTTCTGAAAAAGGGAAAACTCCCGGGGAACAAAGTTGTGACGACCGTCATGAGCAATATGGGCCTTGAGAATTTTCTCAAAGAAAAGGGCGTCCAAATGCTGCGGGCCCAGGTCGGAGACCGTTACGTGCTGGAGCTTATGCGAAGCGAAGGGGCAACCTTGGGGGGCGAACAGTCGGGACACGTGATCCTCTCCGATTACGCCGTCACGGGAGACGGGATTTTGACGGCGCTAAAACTCCTTGAGACCCTGAAGGAAGCGGGAAAACCCCTGGACGAAGTCATCTCGGGAATCGAGGACTGGCCCCAGACGCTGATCAATATTACCGTATCGGCGGAAAAGAAAAAGACCTGGGACAAAAATCCCGAAATCGCCGCCTGGCTCGCGAAAGCGGAGAAAAAAATGAAGGGGCGGGGGAGAATCCTCGTCCGGGCCTCGGGAACCGAGCCCTTGATCCGGGTCATGACAGAAGGGCGGGACCGGAGCCTTGTGGAAAAAACCGCCAGGGAGACGGCCGCCTATCTGGCCGAAGTCCTCGGCTGACAAATTGAACAAAAGAGGTGGGCGATGTATCACTATCTTTCGGGCATTTACGACAGCTTTATGGCCTACGCCGACTATGGCAAATGGGAGGCGCTCGTTGCGGAAACCATAGGTAAAACAGGCGTCCCCCGGGAGGCGGTTCTCGATCTTGGCTGCGGTACCGGGACGCTTCTTTTTCTGTTGGAACCGAAATTTCAAAGACTCAAAGGCCTCGATCTCTCGGATAAAATGCTGGCCCTGGCCCGGAAAAAATACCGGCGAGCCGTGGCCGCGGGGGAAAACGCGGCGGGCAAAATAGAATTTGTGTCGGGCGATATGATTTCCTTCGAATTTCCCGAAAAATACCCGCTGATCACGTCTTTCTTCGATACGGTGAACCACATTTTGTCCGAAGAGGAGCTGAGTTGCCACTTTCGTTCGGTCAAAAACGCCTTGACGCCCGGCGGCGTCTATATTTTCGATCTCGTGGACAGGGCGTTTATGGGGGAAATGTTTCCGCAAAACAGCTATGTGGACAATCGCGAGGAATTTTGCTGCATCTGGGAGCTTGAGCGGGACGAGGACATCGACTACATCAAGGCCACGTACTTTATCCGGGAGAAGGGGGAGAGTTACAAAAAATATTACGAGGTCTATACGAAAAAAATTTTTTCCGCCGAAAGTATACAAAAATGTATTGAAAAAAGCGGCCTTGTGACCGTGGAAAGGAAACGTCACAAAGACCTTATGGGTTCACGCTGGGTCTATGTCCTCAAAAGTTAGGGCTTGACAAAGAGGGTTTCGTATACTACAATTAAAATTAGAATCCAATCTGAATAATAAGGAAAGAGGAGCCTATGGATATTCAATTTCAAGAACTGATCGACAAAATAAAAAAAGACGGCATTGAAAGCGCTGAGGCGGCTTCGGCCCAATTGAAGGCCGAAGCGGAAAAAAACGCCCAAGACATCGTTGCGGCCGCCAAAAAAGAGGCGGCGGGCATTGTGGAAAAGGCCAAAGAGGACGCCGAACATCAGGAAAAAGCGGGCATTGCGGCCATAGAGCAAGCCTCCCGCAATCTTGTGCTGTCCTTCAAGACCGAGATCGAAAATTTACTGGGAAAACTCCTGCAAAAAAATGTGTCGGAACTGTATTCGGGCGATGTCCTCAAAGGGATCATCCCCAAGGTCGTTTC
The DNA here is from genome assembly GCA_031272775.1 of Fusobacteriaceae bacterium. Taxonomy (NCBI): domain Bacteria; kingdom Fusobacteriati; phylum Fusobacteriota; class Fusobacteriia; order Fusobacteriales; family Fusobacteriaceae; species Fusobacteriaceae bacterium. The sequence goes on from JAISTB010000007.1 coordinate 104,679, forward strand.
GGGCTGGGCCGGAGGCTGCGACAGGATCGACGTGATTTTGGATGAGAAGGAGCTCGCGGGGCTTACGGCCTGGAGCAAACAGGCCCTTTCCGAAGAGATCAAAAAAGGGGTTTCCGTCAAGGCCGGAAAGAATATCGGCGCGGGATTCCGGATCGGAGAAAAGGACGGCTCGGCCTATTATGATTTTTCCGCCGAAGCGGTGGCCGAGGCCCTTTCGGAATATCTGAACCCCGTATTGGCCGAAATCATGAAAAAGTCGGCCGGGGAGGTTTAGTTGGCCTATTATTTTCTCGTGGCGCAACTCCCTTATTTGTCGGCCCAGGCGCAAAAGCCCCCGATGACGGCGGAAGCCTTCCGGGCAATGTGCGCGGAGCATCTGACGGCAAGGGAGCTCGCGGAATTGGATAAACTCGATCCGGGCTACCGCTTTGGGGAAGAAAAAGCGGGCGATCAAGGCTCGGGCTTTTTCGCGGCCTGGCAGAAACGGGAGGCCGATCTCGAGTATGCCATGGCGAAACTCCGGGCGGCAAAGCTCAAACGGGACATGCCGGGGGAAGCGAGGGCCGTGCCGCATGAAATCGAGAACGAGGCCAGGACCGCCTTTGCCATGGAAAATCCCCTTGAGGCCGAACTCTATCTGGACAAAGGCCGCTGGGAATTCGCCGAAGCCCTGGCGGGGCTCGATTATTTCGGGGTGAATGTGCTCTACGCCTACCGGATCAAGCTGCTCCTTCTGGAAAGGAGACAGGCTTTCCAGGCCGGGGAGGGCTTGACGGAATACGAAGCGTTGTATGAAAAAATCTTGAAGATGGCGCCCGGCAGGGCCGCCGCGGGAGATATGACATGACAGGAACGAAAGGATTAGTCGCCGCAGTCAACGGAAATATGGTCAACGTCAGCTTTGACGGACAGGTGTCCCTCAACGAGGTGGCCTATATCAAACTGGGCGAAAAAAAGCTGAAGAGTGAAGTCATCCGGATCCGGGGCGACGTCTGCTCGCTGCAGGTATTCGAATCGACGAGAGGCATCAAAATCGGAGAGGAAGTGGAATTCGCGGGGGACATGCTGGCCATCGAGCTGGGACCCGGTCTTTTGGGGCAGGTCTTTGACGGCCTCCAGAACCCGCTGCCGGAGCTCGTGGAAAAAACCGGCTATTTTCTCGAAAGGGGCGTGTATCTGGAACCGCTCCCGGTCGAAAAAGAATGGCCCTTTACGCCCCTTGTGGGGACGGGCGACGCCGTATTGCGCGGGGAAGCCATAGGGACCGTTCCCGAAGGGATTCATACCCACAAAATCATGGTTCCCTTCCATATGTACAAAAAATATACGGTCAAAAGCATCAAACCGGCGGGCATGTACAAGGTCCATGACGTGATTGCCGAAGTTGAGGACGAGGCGGGCGAGGTCTATCCGCTCAAAATGAGCTTCAACTGGCCGGTAAAAAGGGCCGTGGACTGCTTTGAGGAGCGCTTTAAGCCCACGGAGCCGCTGGATACCCAAATGCGGATTATCGACACGTTCTTTCCCGTGGCGAGAGGCGGGACCTATTGTATCCCGGGCCCCTTCGGCGCGGGGAAAACGGTACTGCAGCACGCCACGAGCCGAAACGCCGACGTGGATATTGTTATTATCGCGGCCTGCGGCGAGCGCGCGGGGGAAGTCGTGGAGGTCCTCAAGGAATTTCCCGAGCTCATCGACCCCAAGACGAACCGCTCGCTGATGGAAAGGACCGTTATCATCTGCAACACCTCCTCAATGCCGGTTGCGGCCAGAGAGGCCTCCCTTTATACGTCGGTCACGATCGCCGAATACTACCGGCAGATGGGCTTAAACGTCCTTCTACTGGCCGATTCCACGTCCCGCTGGGCCCAGGCCCTGCGCGAGATGTCGGGCCGTCTCGAAGAGATCCCCGGCGAGGAAGCCTTCCCGGCCTATCTCGAATCGACGATCGCCAATTTCTATGAAAGAGCGGGAGTCGTGCGGCTCAAAGACGGATCTTACGGGTCCGTTACGATCGGGGGCACCGTATCCCCCGCGGGCGGCAATTTTGAAGAACCCGTAACCCAGGCGACGCTTAAAGTCGTCGGGGCCTTTCACGGGCTTTCGAGAGAGCGCAGCGACGCGAGAAAATACCCCTCGATCCATCCGATCGACTCCTGGTCCAAATACAAGGGCAAGATCCCCGAGGAAAAGGTCAATTACGCCAGACATTTCCTGATCCGGGGCATGGAAGTGGAGCAGATGATGAAGGTCGTGGGCGAGGAAGGGACGTCCCTTGACGATTATATCATCTACCAGAAGGGAGAATTCCTCGATTCCGTATATTTGCAGCAAAATTCCTTCGACCCCGTCGACAAGGCCGTAAGCCCCGAGCGTCAGGCGCAAGTTTTCGGGATACTTTTGCAAATCCTGGCGGCAAAGCTCAAATTCGCCGGGAAAGACGAGGCCCGGAGCTGGTTCGCCCACCTGCGGCAGCGCTTCATCGACTACAATTACGCCGAGTACAAGAGCGACAAATTCGAAAGTCTCGAAAAGGAAATCAAAGAAACCCTTGAAAAAACCAGCGCGGGCGTAGAAGCCGCCGCTGAGAAAATTCTGGCTTAGGAGGTGAGGCGACATGAAAAAAATCTATAGCAAAATCGAATCCATCGTAGGAAACGTCATCACGGTCCGGGCCGACGGGATCAGCTACGGCGATCTGGCCATGGTCGAATCGGCCTTCGGCGTATCCCTTGCGGAAGTGAACCGCCTCGACGGCGAGAAAGTCGCCCTCCAGGTCTTTTCCGGCGGCAGAGGCATCTCTACCGGCGACAGCGTCCAATTTCTGGGCCACCCCATGCAGGTCTCCTTTTCGGATAACCTCATGGGACGGGTATTTACGGGATCGGGAAAACCCCGGGACAACGGGCCCGAACTCCATGAAAATCTCATCGAAATCGGAGGCCCTTCGGTCAATCCCGCCGTGCGCATTGTGCCGCGGAACATGATCCGGACCGGCATCCCCATGATCGATCTGTTCAATACGCTGGTGGTATCGCAGAAACTCCCGATTTTCTCCATATCGGGGGAGCCTTACAACGAGCTTTTGGCGAGAATCGCCATGCAGGCCGAGGTGGACGTCATTATCCTGGGCGGCATGGGCCTCAAATACGACGACTATATCTATTTCCGGGATACGCTCGAACAGGGCGGTTCCCTTTCAAAGACCGTCATGTTTGTCCATACGGCGGCGGACCCCACGGTGGAATGCCTGATGGTGCCCGATCTGTCGCTGGCGGTGGCCGAGCGCTTCGCGCTGCAGAACAAAAACGTCCTGGTGCTTTTGACCGACATGACGAGTTTTGCCGATTCCCTGAAGGAAATCGCGATCTCCCAGGACCAGGTGCCCTCCAACCGGGGCTATCCGGGAGACTTGTACAGCCAGCTGGCAGCCCGTTACGAAAAGGCCGTGGACTTCGAGACGGCGGGATCCATCACGATCCTTGCGGTCACGACCATGCCCGGCGACGACGTGACCCACCCGGTGCCCGACAATACCGGCTACATTACCGAAGGGCAGTATTACCTCAAGGGCGGGAGAATCGAGCCTTTCGGATCCCTTTCGCGGCTGAAGCAGCAGGTGAACGGCGACACGAGAAAAGACCACCGGGCCATTATGGACGGCATGATCAAGCTCTATTCCTACTACAAAGACACGCTGGAGAAAAAGTCCATGGGCTTCATGATGAGCGCCTGGGACGAAAAGCTCCTCAAATACGGCGTCCGCTTTGAAAGCGACATGATGGACCTTTCGGTCAACATTCCCCTCGAACGGGCACTGGACTTGGGCTGGGAGATTCTGGCTGACTGCTTTACGCCGGAAGAGACAGGCCTCAGGACAGAGCTTATCGCGGAATACTGGAAAAGTTGAAAAACAAAACGAATAGCTCTCAGGTGAGGATATGGCAAAAATCAAGCTGACAAAAAACGAGCTCAAAAAGCAAAAAGACGCGCTCAAAATGTTCCGGCGGTACCTGCCGACGCTGCAACTGAAAAAACAGCAGCTGCAGGCGGAGATCCGCTCCGTGGAACAGCGGGTCCGCGAACTCCGGGAAAAAAAGGCCGCGCTCCACGAGAGCTTCAAGGTCTGGCTCGGGGTATTCGGGGAAAAGGGCGTATTTTTGCCGAAGATTTTAAAAATCACCAAACTTCTGACGAGCCGCGGAAATATCGCGGGCGTGGAGATTCCGGTATTCGAAGGGGTGGAATTTGAGACGGAACGCTACAGCTTCTTTGAAAAGCCGCTGTGGCTCGATGCCGCAGTGGACCGCATGAAGACGGTCTTAGCGGTGGATCTGGAGGCGAAAACCATGGAAGAGCAGCAGGAGCGCCTCGAAAAGGAGCTTAGGACGACTTCCCAGCGCGTGAACCTCTTTGAAAAGGTCAAAATCCCCGAATCCCGGGAGAACATCCGGAAAATCCAGGTCTATCTGGGCGACCAGCAGACGGCCGCCGTCGTGCGCGGAAAAATTTCCAAGGAGAAAAAGGAGAGGACAGCCCAATGATTATACCGATGAAGAAAGCGGCCATCCTGACCCTTGAAAAGGACATTACGGCATCCCTGGAGCGCCTTCGCGCCCTGGGCGTATTGCATATCGAAAAAAAGGAAGTGGCCTCCGCCGAGCTGGAGGCGAGACTTGAGGAAAAGGCCCGGATCGAAAAGGCAAAGCAGATTTTGATGAACTTTGCCCCGAAGAAAAAAGAAGAAGTCGCCGATGGCGCTTCCGACCCGGGAGAAATCCCCGCGGATCCGGCCGGAGCGATCTTGTCTCTGGCGGAAAGCCGCAAGCAAAAAGAAGAAGAAATCGCCAAAAACGCGCGGGAAATGGCAAGAATCGCCCCCTGGGGGGATTTTGACCCCGAGACTTTGGCGGACATCGAAAAGACCACTGGTCCCTTATATCTCTACGAGCTTTCGGACAAGACCTACGGCAACCTCCCCGAAGACGCGAGGGTCATCGTATTAAAGAAAGTCAAATCCCGGGTGTTTCTCGTCGTACCGGGGACGCCCCTTGAAAATGAGACGCCCTTTGCCGTTCCCAAAGAATCCCTGGGGACGCTTTCCGCGAGAAATGAGGCGCTAAGCTCTGAAATCGCCGATATTGGCGCAGGCCTTACGGAGAAGGCAAGACTTTTGCCCTATCTCGATACGCTTCTTAAGGAAGCGGAGCGGGCCGTCGAGTACGAGACCGCCAAGGCGGGAAGGGAAGCGGTTACCGCAAAGGATGAAGGGGTCATTCCCATATCGCTTCTTTCGGGCTGGATCCCCGAGCCCCTTTTGGGGGAAGTGAGCCAATGCGCAAAAGAACAGGGCTGGGCCCTTTCCGTAAGCGATCCCGGTGAAGGGGACAGACCCCCGACCTTAACGAAAAACAACAAAGCGGTCGAGATCATCAAGCCCCTTTTCGGCTTTATCGGGACGGTCCCGGGCTACAGCGAATACGACATCAGCCCCAGTTTTCTTCTTTTCTTCAGCGTATTTTTCGCGATGATCTTCGGAGACGCGGCCTACGGCGTGATCTTGCTGGCGGCCACTTTGGCCGGGGGCCTTCTCGCGAAGAAAAAGAGCGGGAAATTTCCCGACGCGGCCAAGCTCTTTACGCTTTTGGCTTCAACGACGATCATTTGGGGCGCCGTCAACGGATCCTGGTTTGCCGCCCCCTACGGGAGCCTGCCGGGCGTCCTTCAGGCGCTGGTCATCCCGCAATTCCGGGAAGGAGGGCCGCTTTTCTTAAGATTCTTCAGCGGGCTCATGGGTCTCGCGCCGGGCTATACGCCTTCGGACGCCGCCCAGTGGAACGTGCAGTTCTTCTGCTTCAGCCTGGGGATCGTGCAGCTCGTCTACTCCCACATCAAAAATATCAAGCGGCTGGTAAAGGGAGGTTCGACCTTGGTCGCCTTATCCCAGGCCGGCTGGCTCATCATGATGCTGGGGCTCTATTTCCTGGTGCTCTCGATGTTACTCAAAGTGAGACAACCGGGCTTTACGGTTCCGCTGATCCTCGCGGGGATCATCATTTATTTCATTTTCGCCAATCAAACGGGCGGGAACTTCCTCGTCAACATCGGAAAGAGCTTCGCCAACTTCCTGCCGACGTTTTTAAACGCCGTGGGGAGCTTCGCCGACATCATCAGCTATATCCGGCTCTTCGCGGTGGGACTGGCGGGCACGAAAATCGCCCAGTCCTTTAACGCCATGTCGGGGATCGGCGCCGTAAGCGCGGGAGGACCGTCGGTCGGGACATTTATCTTAAGGCTCGCGGGCGCGATTTTCATTCTGGCCTTCGGGCACGGGCTCAACATGATGATGAACGCCCTTTCGGTCATTGTCCACGGCGTGAGACTCAATCTTCTGGAATACGCGGGGAACCACCTCGGCATGGAATGGTCGGGCTACGCCTACAAGCCCTTTGGCGGCGGGGCGCGGCAGGAACAATAAAAAGCTTCACGGAAACAAGTAAATCACATATCGAACAAGGAGAGGAATATGGATCAAGGAATTCTCGGACAAATCGGAATAGGCGCCTGCCTGGGACTGGCGGCGATGGGATCGGCGGCCGGCGCGGGCGTCGCTGGACAGGCGGCAATAGGCGCCTGGAAGAAATGCTTTGTACAGAACAGACCGGCCCCCTTTATCCTGGTGGCCTTCGCGGGAGCGCCCCTGACACAGACGATCTACGGCTTTATCCTGATGCAGACGCTGGCCGGGGCCGCAAGCCTCACGGCCTATCAGCTGCTGGGCCTGGGGATCTTCTCGGGCTTGGGAATCGGGGCTTCGGCCCTCGTGCAAGGACAATGTTCGGCCGCGGCCTCTGACGCCTACGCCGAAACGGGACAGGGCTTCGGAAACTATATGCTTGTGGTCGGCCTTTGCGAAACCATCGCCCTTTTCGTGATGGTATTCTCAATGTTGATCGCGGGGTAACGGGCGAATCACGAAACAACAAAAAAATCTGTTACAGGGGATGGTTCCCTTGTAACAGAATTTTTGCGTCCGTGAATTTTTTCAGGCCAGTGGCGCCCCCATGGTCGGGGTGTCGATACGGATCACCAGGTATTTGACGAGGTCTTTGGCGATCAACCTGTGGTCGGTTCCTTTGGGGACGACGATAAATTCGCCTTCGTCCAGTTTGATAAACCTGTCTTCGGTCTCCAGATAAAAGGACCCCTCGATGACGTAGAGCATTTCGTCGGATTGGGGATGGCAGTGGTATTCCGTCGTTTTTTCCTCAAGGGTGAACACGTTCAAATTGAGATCGTTGAGCCCGCCGACTTTTTCATAAGAAGACATTGCGCAAGCGCTGTTTACCGCTTCTTTCAGATTCACTTTCCGAAGCATCTGAAACCAACCTCCTGAAATAAGAAATCAATACACCCGTATTATAACATAAACTTATGGAAAATCAATAACTTATATATTATATCAATCATTTCCGAAAAAGAGGTTGTTTTTTTGATCAAATCATCCCGAAAGCGACCAGGTTGACAGATTTTCCACAGGGTCATATTTGAATTTCCGTTCCGCATAGCGGAACGGCAGGGGAAAAGGAAGAAAATGGGCGGGGAAACGCCCCGGAAAGCGGGAAAAGTTAAAGAGGGGAAACCCGAAAATTCCGGAAAAAGCGCGGGAAAGACTTGACAGAACAGGAAAAAAATGATAAAATGGTATGCTTGAAAAAGACACGCGGCCTGATGACGGGGCAGGGTGTTCCCTTTGGGAATGGCTTCGTTTCGAAGGCGGCGGAAGAAAAAACCAAAAACAGGAGGAAAACATGTCAGTTGTAACAATGAAGCAGTTGCTGGAAGCGGGGGTACATTTCGGGCACCAGGCCAAAAGATGGAACCCCAAAATGTCCAAATTTATTTTTACCGAAAGAAACGGCATCCACATCATCGATTTGCACAAATCGCTGAAACGGATCGAGGAAGCCTACAACGTCTTGCGCAACATCGCCCAGGACGGCGGCAAGATCCTTTTCGTGGGAACGAAAAAGCAGGCCCAAGAAGCGGTCCGGGACCAGGCGGAGCGCTCGGGGATGTACTATGTGAACTCCCGCTGGCTCGGCGGCATGCTCACGAATTTTCAGACGATCAAATCCCGGATCGAGCGGCTCAAGGAGCTGGAGCGCATGGATCAGGACGGGACCCTCGATTCTTCTTATACGAAGAAAGAAGCGGCCAAATACCGCAAGGAAATGGGGAAGCTCGCCAAGAACCTCACGGGGATCAAAGACATGAAACAGACGCCCGCCGCGATTTTTGTGGTGGACTGCAAAAAAGAAGAACTGGCGGTCAAGGAAGCGGCCAATTTGGGCATTCCCGTTATCGCCATGATCGATACCAACGTGGATCCGGATTTGATCACGTATCCGATCCCCGCCAACGATGACGCGATCCGCTCCGTCAAACTGATCTCGTCGGTTGTGGCCAACGCCATCATCGAAGGAAACCAGGGCAAGGAAGAAATGATCGTCGACGAAGAGGCGGCCCCCGCGGCCAATGTAGAAGTCGGCGCGGCCAATAACGCCCCGACGGCGTAAAAAAAATCAGGAGGAAAGAGAAACAATGGCAGAAATTACCGCAACACAGGTCAAGGAATTACGGGAAAGAACGGGCGCGGGCATGATGGATTGCAAGAAGGCGCTCATTGAAAATAACGGCGATATGGAGAAAGCCATCGATTATCTGCGCGAAAAGGGCATCGCCAAAGCCGTCAAACGGGGCGGGAAAATCGCCGCCGAAGGGCTCATTTTTGACGCCCTCGCCAAAGACAACAAAGACGCGGTATTGGTGGAATTCAATTCCGAGACGGACTTTGTCGCCAAAAATGCCGAATTTATCGAATTCGGGAAAAAGCTGGCGGCCACGGCCCTCGAAAAGAAGATCACCACGGTGGAAGATTTGGCCAAAGCCGAATTCGCCCCGGGCAAGACCGTAGAAGAAGCGAAGACGGATCTGATCGCCAAGATCGGGGAAAACATGAATATCCGCAGACTCACCCTCGTCCACGCCAGAGAAGGCTTTGTGGTAACCTACAGCCATCTGGGCGGAAAATTGGGCGTTATCGTCGAGCTCACCGGTGAAGCGACCCCCGAAAATATCGTGATCGGAAGGGACATCGCCATGCACGTGGCGGCAATGGATCCCCGCTATCTGCACCGCTCTGAGGTTACGACCGAAGATCTCGAGCACGAGAAGGAAATCGCGAGAAAGCAGCTCGAAGCCGAAGGAAAACCGGCCCAGATCATCGAAAAGATCCTGATCGGCAAAATGAACAAATTTTACGAGGAGAACTGCCTCTGTCACCAGGAATTTGTCAAAAACAAGGACCTGACCGTGGAAAAATACGCGGGTTCCCTTAAAGTCCTCTCCTTCGTCCGCTACAAGGTGGGCGAGGGCATCGAGAAAAAAGTCGAGGATTTTGCGGCGGAAGTGGCGGCCCAGATCAGGGGATAAGCAAAAAGACCTTAAAAATAGGGGAGCCGCCGGGCGCCTCTATTTTTTCGAGAATAGCCAAAAAGACGGAGGTTCCATGGACACAAAACCAGTTTACCGCAGAGTGCTTTTGAAACTGAGCGGAGAGGCCCTGATGGGGGAAAGGGAGTTCGGCATTTCCTCCGACGTCATCACCTCTTACGCGAGACAGATCAAGGAAATATCGCAATTGGGCGTGGAACTCTCGATTGTGATCGGCGGCGGCAACATCTTCCGGGGACTCTCGGGGGCGACCGAAGGCATAGACCGGGTGACCGGCGACCACATGGGCATGCTCGCCACCGTCATCAATTCCCTGGCGCTCCAGAACGCCATCGAGCGGATAGGCGTCCAGACAAGGGTCCAGACGGCAATCGAAATGCCCAAGATCGCAGAACCCTTTATCAAGAGAAAAGCCCAGCGGCATCTCGAAAAAGGGCGGGTCGTGATCTTCGGCGCGGGGACCGGCAATCCCTATTTTACCACCGATACGGCGGCGGCTTTACGCGCCATCGAAATGAACGCCGAAGTCGTATTGAAGGGGACGAAGGTCGACGGCATCTACGACAAGGACCCCGTGAAATACCCCGACGCCGTGCGCTATGAAAAAGTAGGCTATACGGAGGTTTTGAGCAAAAATTTGAAAGTCATGGACGCGACGGCCATATCGCTCTGCCGGGAGAACAAGCTCCCCATTGTCGTCTTCAATTCCCTCGTGGAAGGAAACATGATGCGGGTGATCCTGGGGGAACCCATCGGCACCGTGGTCGTAGCGGACTGACCCTGGAAAGATAAGCGCAATTGAGCAAAAGGAGGAAATCATGACCGGAAAAGACATCGTAAACGACTGCAAGGAGAAAATGGAAAAGACCATTGAGGCCACCAAGGGCAAATTTGCCAATATCCGGGCGGGACGGGCCAGCGTCGCCATTCTGGACGGCATCAAAGTCGACCAGTACGGACAGCCCGCCCCCTTGAAACAAGTGGCCACCGTGGCCGCCCCCGAGGCCAGGCTTCTCACCATTGACCCCTGGGACAAGAGCATGATCAAGGGAATCGAAAAGGCCATCCTCGCCGCCAATATCGGGCTCACCCCCGGAAACGACGGCAAGATCATCCGGCTCGTGCTGCCGGAGCTCACGGCCGAGCGCCGCAAGGAATACGTGAAATTGGCCAAAACCGAGGCCGAAAACGGCAAGATCGCGATCAGGAATATCCGGAAGGACGTCAATAACGCCTTGAAAAAGCTCGAAAAAGACAAGGCGAACCCGGTCTCCGAAGACGAGATCAAAAAATTCGAAGACGAGGTGCAAAAGCTGACCGACGGCAACATCAAGCTGATCGACGAGCTTACGGCCAAAAAGGAAAAAGAGATCACGACGGTCTGAATTTTCCCCGGCCCCAAAAAAGACTTCAAACCATGAAAAATTGAGATACCGGAGGATGACACTTTTCATAGCGTCATCCTCCCTTTTTTGTTATAATAAAAAAGCGGGCCCGCCGTGAATCGGCATATGCCGGTGTCTCTGGACATATACGGGAAGTTTTGGGAGGGAAAATGAGAAAACCCAACGGATTTGGCAGCATAGACAAATTGCCCGGGAAACGGCGACGACCCTGGCGGGCGAGAAAGACGGTCGGATTTGATGACAAGGGAAAGCAGAAAAGACGGAGCGTGGGTTGCTTCAGGACCATGCGGGAGGCCATGCGCGCGCTGGAGGAGGAGGCGAAAAAGGCCGAAAACGGCAGGGGAAATGTAACGCTCCGGGAGATCTACGAGATGTGGCGGCAGATGAATTTCCGCAACTACGCCAAAAATACCGTGGCCCTCTACGAAATGGCCTTCCGGCAGCTGAAGGCCATCCACGACGAGAGCTTTTCGGGATTGAAGCCCACGGACCTCCAGAATACCTTTAACCGGATGCGCCTGGCCGAGAGCTCCAAGCGGGCGGTGAAGGCGCTTTTAAACGCCATTTATCGCTTTGCCCTGACCTACGAGTACGTCGAGCGGAACTTGAGCGGGGCCGTAAAGCTGGGGAAGCCGGTCCCCATTGTGTACCGCAAGGTCTTTACGGCGGGGGAAATCAAAAAACTCTGGATCCACAAGGACGACCGCATCGTGGCGACGATTTTGATCATGATTTATTCGGGGCTGAGGGTCGGGGAAATCCTCACGCTCCAGCGGAAAAACGTCTATTTGCAGCGACGCTATATGCGCTGCGGGATCAAGACCAAAGCGGGAAAGGACCGGATCGTGCCCCTGCACCGGAAGATCATTCCGCTGCTGGAAGAGCTCATGCGGGCAAACCCCGGAAAGAATTTTGTTTTCCGCATGCCCTACTCGAGCTACCGGGCGAGATTCCGGGACGCCTTGAAAATGGCGGGGACAGGCCCCCACACGACCCACGATTGCAGGCACACCTTCGCGACGCTATTGAGCCGGGCCGAGGCAAACGAAACCTCGATCCGGCAGATGATCGGGCACAAAACCTACGAGACTACGGAAAAAATCTATGTCCATAAGAATCTCAAGGACCTCAAGAAAGCCGTTGACAAGATCAAAGACTGAAGCCTTGGGGCCGTGGGCTGTTTGTGGCCTGTAAATGTGACAAATTTCCGAAAAATCGGGAAGGACAGCGCCTTTTTGTCCGATTGCGGGAAAAAGCCCGAGAGACGGACGAAAAAAAGTTGAAAAAAGTTAAAAAAAATTTTTGCGGGATTTTTAGGAAAAGGCTTTGAAACCAGAAAAATGGCGGGTTTGTTGACGAATAAAAAAAAATAAAAAATATTTGCAAAATTCTGAAAATGTGGTATAATTGTCGTAGGATAGATCAGAATAGTTCGATGTAGAAGGGACAGTTCAGGTATGATGACGATACCTGATAGAAGTCTTTTTACAAATAACTATTTTGGTGTATAATTGTTACACCTGGATATGGCTCCGGAAGGCGCTGTAATCCAAATATTCTCAAAAGGGGAGATAAAATTATGAAGAAACTAGCGATTTTGTTAGGAACATTAGTAGTTGCCGCCAGCGCTTTTGCGGGCGGAAAAGAACCTGCCGCTCCTGAAGTTAAGACAATCGTTCAGGAAACTGTTGTTTATCGGAGCGCTCCGACAACCGGAAGCATCACGTTCCGCTATCAGGTAATGGGACCTGCGGCCGGCTATGACGACAAAGGCGTAGGCAAGTATTACAGAGAAAACGGTTATTCCGGAGACTTCGGAAGACTGAGAATTGATGGTTCTGTTGGCCTGACAGACAAATTGGGCTTTGGTTTCCAGGTTCGGACAGACGGCGAATTAGGTTTGGATGACAAAGATCCCACGATTCGGGATGCTTCCAGATTCCGGGCTTGGTTCACTTACAAACATGATTTCCTGAACGCGACATCGAGATTGTGGTACGGCGACACCGGCGCTTATTATAATGGCGGCGTTGGCGGCGGAACAGAAATCCCCGGCGGAGACGCTCTGGAATATCGCTTTATGGTTCCCTTGGCCGAATACTTCTTCGACAATGATTTCGTAAAGACAGCGAAATTCAACGTTGGACCGCAGGTTGGCTATGTATGGGATCATTCCGGTGGATCGACAGCTACATATTATGCCGGTCTTGCTCTTGAAACAACGCATACGTTCCCCTTGGGCTTCAGCTTGGACGTAAACGTTTACGGACACTATGTAAAGACAAACATCGACAGCTACTATGATCTTGATAAGAGCAACGATTTCCAGGCTTACATCGAAGTTTACTTGAGAAACAAAGTTAAACTGGTTGATCTGAGCGATTCCGCGACATTGAGCTTCGTATTTGAAGGCGGATTCGATCCCTATGCGTTCTCTTCCAAGAAGATCTATACCGACAAATGGGGTGTTGATGGAACCACAGCTTACAGCCTTTACGCTCTGCCGACTCTGAGAGTTGACTGGGCCGCTACCGACAGTGTATCTGTGTTCGTAGAAGCCGGCGCCGAGTGGAGAAATGGATTTGCTCCCAGCAAGACAGCGAGAGGATGGACAGCTGCTCCTTACGCCCAGACCGGATTTACAGTAAAGTTCTAAATTTAGTTTAGACCCTAAAGTTAAATCTGAATAGAAAAAACCGCTCGGACGCGAGCGGTTTTTTTGTCTCGACCTCTCTGTCGGGCCGCGCATTGCATAACGTGAGGCTTGCATGTCGCGGGTCGGCTGAGGGGTCGAGGGCCGAATTCTTATCCTGCTTAGAGTGCTGCAAAGAAAGGAACTGCCATGACTTGATTCAAGAATGGCGAAATTAATCTACGCTTCAGAATATAAAAAAATTTGCTTGACACATTAAACTAAGTCTGATAAACTTAGTTTAAGAGGAAAGGAGGTTTATTATGAAAATGGTTAATATTCACGAAGCAAAAACACATCTTTCCGCTCTTGTGGAAGAAGCGGCAGCCGGAAAACCATTCATCATCGCAAAAGCCGGTCACCCGATGGTAACGGTGACTTCGTACATACCAATAGAGCCCAAACCCCGAATAGGATTTTTAAAAGGGCAGATCAAAATACCAAAAGACTTTGACCGTATGGGTGAGAAAGAAATTGAGGCAATGTTTGGTGAAGAGGCATGAGGTTACTACTGGATACGCATATCTTGCTACGGACCGCAGCCGGAAAATTATCTTCAACGATTACACAGTATGTTAATGATAAAGAAAATAAGCTTTTTTTCAGTTCTGCAAGCATTTGGGAAATCGGAATCAAACACGCTTTAAATCGGAACGATTTTGTTGTTGACCCCAATGTTTTCTACAAAGCTCTGTTAGACGCAGGTTACGTGGAATTACCTATCATAGGACAGCACGCGGTTTTGGCCGCATCTCTTCCCATGTTGCACAAAGACCCTTTCGACCGGATTCTTCTTGCTCAGGCAACAATCGAAGGCATTTCGCTTTTGACTTCAGACGAGATTGTTGCTCGTTATGAGGGGCCGGTTTTGTTTGTAAAATGAACCTGGAACAATTCGGCAAGTCTTGGCGCAAAATTGCAAATTCAAAACACCACAACAGCCTTCTTGGCGGGCTTTTTATAAACCCACTTCTTGTCGCCGGAGCGAAGGATTTCATACTCCCCTTTCACGAGGGTCAGAAACTCCTCCACGGAAGCCAGACGCAAATTTTTCAGCTCTTTCGTCTGGTAATGCATGGGAACCACGACGGCGGGATCGATTTGCTTTACGACCTCGGCGGCCTGTTGGGGGTCCAACGTGTAAGTTCCTCCGATCGGAATCAAGAGGACGTCGATATTTTGCAGCGCGGGCAGCTGCTTCTCCGTGAGAAGGTGGCCCAGATCCCCCAAATGCGCGATTCGAATTCCTCCTGTTGTGATGACGTGAATCGTGTTGCTCCCACGGTCGGCGCCTTGTCTGTTGTCGTGGAAGCTCTCCACCTTTTCAATAGTAAAACTCCCGCTTCCCTGTTCGACTTTGATCTTGTCCGTATAGCAGTGATCAAAGTGACCGTGGCTGCTGATGGCATAATTTGCGACGCCTTCCACCACCGGATACCCGAGCGAATCATCATAGGGGTCAATGACGAGCTTTTCAAGGCCGTTTTCGACGACAAAGCAGGCGTGACCCGGGTGGAAAAAGGTAAGTTCCGACTTGGCGTAGGAGCGGGCGCAGAGAATGAGAAACAATATGATTGCGGGTAATAAAATTATCATGGTTTCCTCCTGAATTTTTTTGCTTGAGTTTAACTTCTTTTCCAGATCTACAAAGCTTGATATTTTACCTTTAGCGTTTTCCCGTGAAAAGCAATCGCGATGCCCGTGACGTCCTTTATCCCGATCTCACGCAAAGGAACGGCGTATTTTTTTTCAACGATCTGCCTCAAAGCCATGTCCAGCTGCTTGTTCAGGTCTTTTTCCGAAGCGGCGACCTTAAATTCGAATATGAATCCGGGGAGGCGTCTGTCCTTTGGTTCCAAAAGCAAATCCGCCCTTCCGTGGCCGCTTTCCATGTTTGATCGGCCAATATATTCGTCTTCCAAGCCGGACAGCAGGCCGAGCATAAAGACATGATAGAAATTTTCTTTTTCGTTCAGATCAAAGTAGCTTGTTCTTGCTAAAAATAAGGCCTGGAGATTGGATTCAAAGGAATTGTCTCCGGTTATTTTTCCTTGTTTCAAAAAGGATAGGACCTTGTAGAACGTTTTTGTTTTGGTGGCCCCGAAATTACCGATAAACATATCTTTAAAAAAGGAACGGACCTCTTTGTTCGGAATCCGGAGTCGGTACAAATCGTTTTCCAGCTTGGCGTCAACAGTCAGATAGCCGCTTGCGAGCAGCAAGGTCCACAGGCTTTCCTGAGCGGTCAAATTGTCAAACGTCATGTCTTTATTGATGTATTCGGTTGTCGCGCTTTCCGAAAACAGAGCCGTCAAGTCGGAAAATATCGATTGCTCCGAAATTTTCAATACCTCGTAGATCAATTCATTGCTGGAGGTGTTTACCCAATGGGCGCCTGTTTCGCGTTTTTGCAGATAATTCACAATGGACCAGGGGTTGTAGACATCGGCATTCCCGAAACGGTAGCCGTTGTACCATTCCCGGACCGCGGGCAGCGTCTGTCCCAATTCGTAGGCTTCAAGAGCGAAACAAACCTCCTTTTCCGTCAATCCAAAGCATTCTTCAAAACCGGTGTCCAAAACCGTATCGGAAACGAGATTGCTCAATCCAGAAAAAATTCCTTCCTTTGCGATCCGTGTGATTCCGGTCAGGACGCCGATATGTAAGTATTCATTTCCTTTGAAAAGGGCGCCGTACAGATTTCTGAAAAAGGAGACCGCTTCATCGTAATACTTTCGATGATACGCTTCGATGATCGGCGTATCGTATTCGTCAAAGAGCACGACGACCTTTTTACGGTGATGTTTGTAAAGAAGTCCGCATAAAAATTTCAGCGCTTCCTCAAAAACGCAGTCGTCTTCTTTTTTTAAGATACCGAAAAAGTCTTCTCGATCAAATTCGCTCAGCGTTTTTTCAATATACGATTTATTTTTGAAGACCTCGCGGACCTTTTGCTTCATTTTTGCAAGGCAACCAAGCCAGTCGCGTTGCTTGACGTCTTTCAGGGAAATGTAAATAACCGGATACTTTCCCTGCTCGCTGAAAAAGCCGGAATTTCCGATCTGCAAGTCCTGAAAATATTTCTTATTCTGTTCGGCGTCCATGATTTCAAAAAACGCGCCAAGCATGGACATATTGAGCGATTTCCCAAACCTGCGGGGACGCGTAAACAAAAAGGTTTTCCCGACGCCTTTGGCAATTTTCTCAATAAAAGGCGTTTTGTCAATGTAAAAATAGTCGTTTTCTCTTACGACTTTAAAATCATCAATGCCTACAGGAATTTCCTTCATTTCGCACCCTCTCCTGACCTTTTCAAGCCCTTTTTTTCCATTATATCACATCCCTCCCCAATCTCAAACAAAAACTTATCCCGTGGGTAAAGGCTCAGGCATAATTGTTAATTTCCTCTAAAATCAGCCAATAAAGGGCATTACAAAAGGCCCATTTTTTCATTCAGGCCACCTACAGGCCACAAGCATTTTTATCAATCGTCTATTTTTGCGGTGTTCAGCACTCGCCCCATTATGGTGTATAATTGTTACACCTGGATATGGCTCCGGAAGGCGCTGTAATCCAAATATTCTCAAAAGGGGAGATAAAATTATGAAGAAACTAGCGATTTTGTTAGGAACATTAGTAG